>CAVDXJ010000124.1:0-5300 GCA_963612765.1 Oscillospiraceae bacterium | reverse complement strand
AGCATGCGGTAGCCCTCGGCCGAGATGACCTCGTCGATGCCCTTGACGATCTGGTTGGCAAAGGCGTTGGTGATGTCGCCGATGATGACGCCCACGAGCTTGCTTTGCTTGGCGTTCATGCCGCGGGCAAGGGGGGAGGGCTCGTAGCCGGTCTTCTCTATCACGCGGCGCACACGCTCCTGGGTCTCTGCCGACATGCGGTCGGTCTTGCCGTTGAGGTAGAAAGAGACGGTTGTCTTGGAGGTGCCCGCCATCTGGGCGATCTGGTTGATGGTGACGCGCTTCTTTGCGGTCTGAGGCTGGCGGGGCATGGGGACTCCTTGGGGGCTGGTGACAATATGGGGCATATGGTATTGTAAACTAGTTTTGCTGCCCATGACCAGGTGCCAAGGCGCGCTTGAGACAAAAAAGAAGCCGGCTGTTTCTCGGAGGGGGAAGGTGACTAGGTGCTCATGGGACGGGACATGTATCCTAGAGCACACCGCGAGAAACAACCGGCTTCGGCTGTGGAACCCGCCCATGGAAAAGGCAAGCAAAGCGGGTTGATTGGTAGTATAGGGTTAACGTTCACCCTGCAGGCTGAGAATCTGCGTTTCCCCACGATTTGACCACTTATCGCCAAAATTCAACCATTCACCGATGCTGCGTGTTGCAGTGAGGTTGCGGGGCCTCGTGCCGCGGGAGTTGAATTTAGGCCCGGGTCGAGGCGCGGCGGACGATGCGCCCGGGGATTTGAACGCGCTGCGGCATGAGACCTGGGTCGTCGATGCGGGCCACCACACGCTCCATCACGGCGGCAGCGATCGCCTGGACATCCTGGGCGGCCGTGGTCACCCCGCCCTGGAACATGCGGTTCCAGGCGTAGTCGTCAAAAGTCGCGGCAAAGAGGGGGGCGGCCACGCGCCCGCCCTTCAGGTCGCCCTCGCCCCACTGGCCGCGAAGCTGAGCGTCCTGCATGGCCTCGATCAGCCGGAAGAACACCAGGCCGTTGACGGCAATGAGGCCCACGGCTCCGTGGTTCGCCGCGCCCTTCTCGCCGTCGCCCGCAACGGCGCCCTTGACCTGCACGGCCGCCTTGTTGCTGTCGGCCGACAGCTCGAGCACCTCCCCCGCGGCCCCGCGCTCGACGGCCCGGTCCAAGAAGCGCCCCTCGCGCTCGCGGCGCACCGAGCTGGTACGGTCCTGCTCGGTGAGAAGAACCAGCCGCTCGCACCCGCAGCCGCACAGCTCGTCCACCAGCGCGTCCATAAGCTCGCTGTTGTTGGACGTCACCAGGTCCAGCCCGCCTCCCGTGCAGTCGCGGTCGAGAAGAACCACCGGCACGCGGGTGTTGGTGGTGCGCAACAGGTGCTCGTTGCCGCCGCAGGTGTTGACGACAAGGGCGTCGGCCCCTGCGGCGCACAGTCGCTCGATGGCCGAGGCCTCGGCCACGCCGTCGTTGGAACTCACGGCGGTCATCAGCGTGTAGCCCACCTTGGCCGCCTCGCCCGAGAGGGCCTCGATCATGGCCGAAGAATAAGGGTTCACGATGTCTGCCAGCACGATCCCCAGCAAGTGCGAGCGGTCGGTGCGCAGGCTGCGGGCGGCGGCCAGCGGCCGGTAGCCTGTGCGCTCGACGACCTTGGCAATGCGCGCGCGGGTCTCTTCGGTCATGGCGCCGGGGGTGTTGTTGAGGTAGCGCGAGACGGTGGCCGGGCTCACGCCCGCCTCCTGCGCGATGTCTTTGATCCTTACGCGAGCCATGCGCGTACCTCCTGCCAACAAATCTATACCGCACGCGAAAAATCACTGTATTTCTCAGTGGCGCAAGTATACAATATCGCCAACGCAATGTAATCGATTTCGTAAATCGATTCCGTAAAGGTAACGACAGTGTTTATGGAGGTTCCTATGAGCGACAAGCCCCTCGTACTTTCCTTCGGCGAGATCATGATGCGTCTTTCTCCCAAGGACCACCTGCGCCTCGAGCAGGCCACCGAGTTCGACGCCCGCTACGGCGGCGCCGAGGCCAACATGGCCGTCTCGCTGGCTTACCAGGGCGACAACGCCGCCTACGTCTCGGTCGTGCCGGCCAACCGCATCGGCGACTGCGCCCTTCGCGGCCTTGTTGCCTACGGCGTCGATACCTCCCGCGTCGTGCGCGACGGCGACCGCCTGGGCACCTACTACTTCGAGCTGGGCGCTTCTCAGCGCGGCAACGGCTGCGTCTACGACCGCAAGTACTCCGCGATGAACCTGGCTTCCCACGAGGTCCTGGACTGGGACGCCATCCTGGACGGCGTCGAGGTCTTCTACGTGAGCGGTGTCACCCCCGCCGTCTCGGACGAGATGGCCGTCGCCTGCAAGGAGGCCCTGGTGGCCGCCCGCGCCAAGGGCATCAAGACCGTCTTTGACCTCAACTACCGCGGCAAGCTCTGGACGCCCGAGAAGGCCCAGTCGGTCGTCAAGGGCCTCATGCCCTACGTCGACGTCTGCATCGCCAACGACGAGGACGCCCCCTATGCCCTGGGCATGACCTGCGTCTCTGGCTCGCTGGCCCACGGCATCGAGGAGCGTGACTCCTACGTCGAGATGGCCCGCCAGATCTGCGACGAGTACGGCTGCCAGACCGTGGCCTCCGTCGTGCGCAACGTTTCCAGCACCGAGCACTCCCAGTGGATGGGCATGCTTTACGTGGCCGAGGGCGACCAGCACTGGTTTAGCCCCATGCACGACGTCAACGTCCTCGAGGGCGTGGGCGGCGGCGACGCCTTCAACGCCGGCCTTCTGCACGCTATGCTGCACGACTACGACGGCCAGAAGACCATCGACTACGCCATCGCGGCCAGCGTCCTCAAGCTGTCCGTCCGCGGCGACGTCAACCTTGTGACCGAGGCCGAGATCGCCGGCGTCGCGGCCTCCGGCGGCGCCACCCGCGTGGCCCGCTAGTCACACATCAAAGGTTCAACCAATAACAAGGTCTTCTCGCCGCACAAGTAGATGGCGAGAAGGCCTGCTAAGAAAGGATTTGCCCATGTACGAGGATTTCTACGAGAAGCTCCACGAGCTGGCCATCGTGCCGGTTGTCGTCCTTGACAAGGTCGAGGATGCTGTTCCCATGGCTCGCGCCCTGGTCGCCGGCGGCATGCCTTCTGCCGAGGTGACCTTCCGCACCGCCTGCGCCGCCGAGTGCATCAAGGCCATGCACGACGAGGTGCCCGAGATCTGCGTGGGCGCCGGCACCGTGCTCTCTGTCGAGCAGGTCGACGAGGCCGTGGCCGCGGGCGCCGCGTTCATCGTGAGCCCCGGCTTCGATGCCGAGGTCGTGGCCCACTGCATCGAGCTGGGCGTCCCCGTGCTGCCCGGTACCGTGACCCCCTCCGAGGTGACCGCCGCCCGCAAGCTGGGCCTTAGCGTCACCAAGTTCTTCCCCGCGGCCCAGTACGGCGGCCTGAACACCATCAACGCCCTGTGCGCCCCCTTCGTTGGCCACCGCTTCATGCCCACCGGCGGCGTGAGCACGGCAAACGTCGAGGAGTACCTGTCCTCTAAGTCCATCGTCGCCTGCGGCGGCACCTGGATGGTCAAGCCCGGCCTCTTCGCCGACGGCGACTTCACCCCGGTCACCGAGGCCTGCAAGGGCGCTATGGAGGCCGTCGCCCGCGTCCGCGGCTAGGCTCCCGGCCCGTCTTGCACCAGGGTAGGGCGGCCACGCGCCGCTCTTCTCGCATAGAACCTAAAATCCCCCGCACAATCGGTCAGTTTTCGCATCGAAAGTGACCGAAAGTGCGGGGGATTCTTTTGTGGGTGGAATCCCCTGCATTCCGTGCCGATTTTGGCCCTGATTTTGGCATGAAATGCAGGGGATTTTGCTTTGCGTCGCGCTGCGGCGCCGCACCAGGGCCCGTGGCCGCCCTACACCGCCGTGGGAACGCGGCTCACGACGAGCTTCATCTGACCCGAGCAGTGCGCGTCGCCAAAGCCGGCGGGCACGATAAAGTGGTCGCCACGCTTGACAGCGGCGCCCGCCACCTCGCCCGCGCCCTCGATGACGCTTACGCACCTAAAGGTGGGGATGGACGAGAAGACCTTCTCGCCGTCAACGGTCACCAGGTCAACGATGTAACGGTCGGTGTCGGCCAGGTGTTGGATGCCGCCGATCACGGGCGTGGTCACGTGGCCGCTGGTCACGGGTGCCGCGGAGAAGTTCACGCACTCGACGCTCTGCTCGATGTGCAAGGGGCGGCAGGTGCCGTCTGCCTGCTTGCGGTCGTAATCGTAGACGCGGTAGGTGACGTCGCTGGACTGCTGGGTCTCCAAGATGACGGTGCCGCCCTTGATGGCGTGGATCGTGCCGGGATCGATCTGGAAGAAGTCGCCGGGGTGGATGGGTACCTCGTTTAGCAGGTCGCCCCAGCGGCCCTCGTCTACCATGGCACGAAACTCCGCGGCGTCCTTCGCGCGCTGGCCCACGATGATGGTGCCGCCTTCCTGGCAGCCCAGCACGTACCAGCACTCCTTTTTGCCCAGCGAGCCGTTCTCGTGCTCGGCTGCGTAGGCGTCGTCGGGGTGCACCTGCACCGACAGGTCGTCCTTGGCGTCCAAGATCTTGATCAGCAGCGGGAACTCGCGGGCCTCGCCGCCGCGGCCGTCGGGCACCTGGCCAAAGACCTCGCGCGCCTCGTCCCACACCTGCGAGAGGAACTTGCCCCCAAAGGCGCCCCCGCGCACGCGGCAGTCGCCGTTGGGGTGCGCCGAGATGGCCCAGCACTCGCCGATGGGCCCGTCGGGGATCCGGTAGCCCCACTCGTCGGCGAGCTCGCGGCCTCCCCAGATCTTCTCGTGAAAGACCGGCTCAAGGAAAATCAACTCATGGACCTGCTGTGACATTGTTGCTCCTTACTTCTGTTGATTTACTCGCCGAGAAGTGCCCGGCGCCCCAGCTCCAGCGCGCCCATGGCCCCCTGGTTGTCGTTGAGACTCGGCGCGACGATGTAGGAATCGATGTCGGCAAGCTCGGGCGCGGTGATGTATCCGCCCAGGTAGTCGAGGGTCTTCTTGCGCACCAGGGGATAGAGCTGCTCTTGGTGCATGACGCCGCCGCCTAAGATGATGCGGCGCGGCGAGTAGACCAGCACCAGGTTCGCGCACATCTGCGCCAGGTAGTCGGCCTCGATGTCCCAGACCTCGGGCTTGTCGGCCAGCTCGACGGCCGGCTTGCCCCAGCGCTCTTGGATAGAGGGGCCTGCGGCCATACCCTCGAGGCAGCACGCGTGGCTCGGGCAGTGGCAGGGGCCGTTGTCGCCCGCCACGCGCGTGAC
>CAVDXJ010000123.1:0-5310 GCA_963612765.1 Oscillospiraceae bacterium | reverse complement strand
GATTTTGTTGATACGGTCGAGCTCATAAATTTAGAGAATGGCCATAACGTTCAGTTCAAATTTCCCGACGGCAATTTTGGTGTGTTCGTCAGCGTTGGCCGCACGCCAAATACCGAGCTTGTTGCAAAACTCACAGAACTTGATTCTCAAGGCTACGCGACAACGGACGAAGACCTGCGCACAATGACTCCAGGATTATTTATCGCGGGCGATTGCCGCGCAAAGAATCTCAGACAAATTGTGACGGCCGTCTCTGACGGAGCAATCGCTGCAACATCTGCGATTAGATACCTGTCAGAAGGACACTAGATTCCTAGAGATGAATGATGATAAACGTTCTGTCGATGAGCTTCAAAATTATGAGAAGCAACACGAGCAGAATAATGATGAGCCGGTAATTGGGCTTGCGGTTTTGATTTAGCCAGCGTCGGAATTGCAGCATTTGCCTTAGCTCACCAGTTTTCTTTGAATCACTCATCGCGGACTTTCTCTTGGACGGTTTGTCTCAATAGTACCCGGTCGATATCATAAATTGCAAAACGCTGATAATATATCTTATGTAAAGTAGTACAAATATTAGAATGGCCGCGGACTCAAGTAGTCTCCCGCGGCCAGATTTCGATTACTCCCCTGAGTATTTCTGAGTTTCGACTTTTGATGCGCTCATGACGTTGAGTTTGAGCTGTGCGTCGTCCTCGGTATCGGTGTTCATGATCATGACGAGTGAATCCAGGGCCATGAGCCTGGTTTCTCCGCATGGGACGATTTCTTGTCCGGCTCGCTCGATCATGACGATGCGCGTTTGGTCGGGCCAAGGCACGTCCTGTACGAGCATTCCCTCAAGCGAGGAACCGGTTCCAACGTAAACCGTGTGGATGACCTTCTCGCCTAACTCTCCGTTGATTGAGGGGTCGTCGGGCGTGATGTGCAACAGGTTTGCCAAAAGGTGCTCGTAGAACGGGTCGACCCTAAGAAGATTGGCCACCACGTACGCCAGGATGACAACGATAGATACCGACAAAAGCGCGTCAAGAGAGCCCGTCAACTCAAATACCAGTACGACGGCTGTGACCGGAGCTCTCACGACGGCCGCGAACAATCCCGCGATGCCCAAAGCGATGAAGTTGGGGTAAAACGACGTGGGGACGTCGAAGAACTCCCCGATTCCCAACGCGTAGGCGGCGCCGATGCAGGCACCCATGACCACCAGCGGAAATAGCGTTCCGCCCGGCGCGCCCGAGCCAAAACTGATCGCGGTGAACAGGTACTTTCCAAGTAGCAGCGCAGCCACAAGGCCCAGTGCCGCGGGCTCTTCTCCCAACAGCGTCTCGATCATCGCGTCTCCGCCGCACATGAGCTCGGGCCAAACAAAAGCCACGACCCCGGCCAGCGCAAACGGCACGGCCAGGCGCAAGTACGGGACTCCCCTGTCAATCTTGTTGTACAGCGACTGCGCAAAGAACATCCCCACGTTGTGCAGGGCGCCCAAAACGCCGCAGAGAAGCCCCAGGAACGCGACGAAGGCGTAATCGATGCGCGGGAGGTCGGCGACAAAAACAAGGCTCAGGACGGGTTGTATGCCCAGAACCTGGCTCACCAGGAAGTCGGACACGATCGTCGACGTCATAACCGAGATGATCAGCGGCGCCGTGAACTCCTTGTGAATCTCTTCGATGGCAAACAAAACGCCGGTCAAAGGGGCATGAAAGGCCGCTGACATACCAGCTGCGGCCCCGCAGGTCACCAGAAGGCGTTCTTCTCCCCTCTTGCGACCCAAGGCCTTAGAGACAGCCTTTCCGGACATGCCGCCAAGCTGGACGCTGGGGCCCTCGCGTCCAAGTGACAGGCCGCCCAGCGCGCAGAGCGTCCCCTCGATGAACTTCGAGAGCATCACGCGATGCCAAGGCATGTCCATCTTGCCTGCGACCTCGGCATCTACCTGCGGAATTCCGGATCCCGACGTTGCGGGTTCCCACAGCATGAGCTTGCAAACCGCAACGAGCAGCACGGCGAGAAACGCGAACCAGGCAAGCATAAGCGCCGGATTGCCCGTGATCGCCGTGGTTGCCCAGCGCAAGGTCTTCTCCGCGCCGGAAAGCGACAGGCGGTAGAGCGTGATGACCGCTCCGGCCGCCAAACCTACCAAGGCACCCTCCCCTACCAGGTTGACCTGGAATCTACGGGAAAGGTGCCTTGAAACGATATTATCTGAGCTTTCGCGCATAGCGGGTTAGTACGGGCCTCCGCAATAGAAGTTGAAGATGTTGGCGACGCAGATGCCGTACCTGGGATTAGCCGCGTGGACCATCTTGCCGTTGCCGATGTAGATACCAACGTGGCCGCAGTCGTTGTAGTCGCCGTTCATGAAGACCAGGTCGCCATAGGAAAGCTCGTCGATGCTGTACTTGGCGTTGCCGCTGTCAACGACGCCGCGGCACATGCGCGTGGCGCTGTGGCCGTACTTCCAGCCAAAGGCATAGCAGACGAGGCCAGAGCAGTCGAAGGAGTCGGGGCCGGCGCCGCCGTAGACGTAGGGCTTGCCGACCTGCGCCAACGCGATGGCCACGCTGTTGGCAACCGAATCGCTGGTGCCGGTATCGGTCGAGCCGCCGTTGTTGCCGGAGTCGGTGTCGCTCGACCCGCCGCTGTCGTTGTTGCTGGAGTCGGTGTTGGTCGAACCACCGTTATCGGCGTTGTCGTTGCCGCCGCCGGTGTTGCTGTTGGAGTTGTCGGAGCTGCTCTGGTTGGTGTCGGTGTTCGTCTGGTTCCTGTTGCTCTCGACGTTTTCGATCGCGGCCTGGACGTTGGCGTTTGCCGCGGCCTCGGCTGCGAGCTGGGCCTTAACCTGCTCGTCAAGGGCGTCGTAGGTGGCGGTTGCCTCGGAAACCTTGGAACGATATTCCGAAACCTGGCTGTTTAGGCTGTTCACCTGCTCTTGCTGCGTGGCCTGCTTGCTCTCGAGCTCGGCCTTATCGGCCTCGAGCTGAGCTTCAAGCGTCTTGACCTCGTTGATGGTCTTGGCCTTTTGCTCGGAGTACTTGTCCAGGTAATAGATGCGGCTCACGAAGTCCTCGGGGCTTGTGGAGCCAAAGATGAAGTCCAGGATCGTCGAGGCGCCCTGCTTGTAGGAAGAGCGCATGTCAGAGGAAAGCTGGGCCCTCTTCTCTTCAAGCTGCTGGTTGGCGGCGTCGATCTCCAGTTGCTTGCTGTCGATGTCGGCGTCGGTCTGCTCGATCTCTTCGGTGGCGCTCTCGAGGCTCGCCTCAAGAGAAGACAGGCTTGCGCCAAGGGTCTCGAGCTGCTGTGCGGCGGCCGCAAGGTCGGACGCAGGGTCGGCGATGGCCGCGGGGGTGGGCCCAAAGAACGTCAGGGACCCGGCCAAGGCAAGGCTCAGTCCTGCGCAGATAACAGATTTAGTGCGACTAGTGTGCATTGATCCTCCTTCTGCACCATGTTCACCATCGGCGAGAAGACCGTTGTATCGAATTAATCCACCTTACCAAATTTGGAAAGGTGGATTAACGAAGGTTGCGTTAAGCGGCATAAACCTCAACGGTTAGTTCACTTTTACCAGGCTAAATATATCGACGTCTCCATAATCCTTGGAGATAATGTCGCGCGGGTTCAGGAAGGCAAGCTCGATAATAAAGGCAAATCCGGCAACCTTAGCGCCCGTGCGCTCGATGAGCTTGGCAGTGGCAACAGCGGTACCAGCGGTGGCCACAAGATCATCGGCAATAAGAACGACGTCATCGGGGCTAAGCGCATCCTTGTGAATCTGCAGCTCGTCGGTTCCGTACTCCAACGAGTAGCTCTGGCTATAGGCCGCACGGGGAAGCTTGCCTGGCTTGCGAGCCGGCACGAAGCCGACACCCAGCTTGTACGCCACGGGAGCGGCCACAGGGAAACCAAGAGCCTCGCAACCCACGACCTTGGTAATGCCCCTGTCGGCAAACTGGGCGGCGATATCGTTTATTAAGGAAGCCAGGGCCTCGGCGTCCGCGTACAGCGGCGTAATGTCCTTGAAGATGATGCCAGACTCGGGGTAATCGGGGATGCTGACGATCTTGGACTCGTAGTCGAACTTCTCCATAGTGCCTCTCCTTGATAAAGTTTGAAACTAGTTCTCGGACTTCGAGTGGCGAAGCCTGCGAGCTATCAGCTCGTCGCGCACACTGTTGGTGAGTCCCAACATGCGCGAAAGGGCCAGGTTGTACTGGGTGTCGTCTTGCTCGACCTCTTCTTCGCCGTTCAACGCCGGCTTCTTTTGGTAGACGATAAGGGCCTGCTCGAACATCGCCGACTCCCTGTTTGCCGCGATGACGTATTGGCGCAGGTTCTTGGCGCCAATTCCAAAGTGGCGAAGCTCGTCGCACACGCGAATCAAGGCGAAATCCTGGCCGTCCACCAGGTCGCGTCCGTGGGGGCTGCGCTTAAGCTCGATGACGCCCGCCTCGGAAAGTTGGCGCACGAAGGAGACCTGCACGCCTATGAGCTCGGGCATGTGGTCGATCGGGTGCAGCTTGCCCACGGTCTCCTCGTCGTCGACCGGCAAGACAATGCCCTGCGCGGGCGAGCCGTCCAGGCTGACGCTTTGGCCCGAGTCGATCTTCTCGAGCTCGTCCTTGATGACCTGCAGCGGCAGGAAACGGTTCTTCTGCAGGTAAAGAATGGTCTCGAGGCGCCGAACGTCTTTTTGCGAGTACAAGCGGTATCCGCCCGGCGTGCGCGACGGGTTGAGCAGGCCCTCGTCCTGCAAGTAGCGCACCTTAGACACCGAGAGATCTGGGTACTGTGCCTGTAGCTTCTTAACGACCTTGCCGATCGTGAGGTAGCTGGCGTCGGCCATGGGGGTGCCTTAGGCGCCCGTGTTGATGCGGCCGGCGCCGGTGTTTGCATGGAAGACCATGCGGAAGGTGCCGATCTGGACCGTCGAGCCGTCGCGCAGGTTGGCCTTGCTCACGATCGCGCCGTCGACCCAGGTGCCGTTGAGCGAGCCCAGATCCTCGATGCTCACGTAGCCCAGGGGCAGCGTGGAGAGGTCCATCTGCGCGTGGTGGCGCGAGACGGTCATGTCATTGAGAAAAACGCTGTTCTTGGGGTCGCGGCCCAAGCTGATCTGGGGCGTGTCGAGCTCGAAGGTGGTGCCGATCTGCGGCCCCTTGAGAATCGTGAGCGTAGGGCTCTGCGGTTTGGCCGACCCCATAAGGTCGGGAACCGTGGCGTCGGCTGCGGGCATCCTAAAAATCTCAGTGGCACCGGTGTTGGCCATTGTTGTTCTCCCCTCAGGTGATTTGATCGGGTTAATGA
>CAVDXJ010000122.1:0-5366 GCA_963612765.1 Oscillospiraceae bacterium | reverse complement strand
CCCGAGGACGTCGACCACCTCTGCGCCCGCACCTCGGTCTACGCCAAGACCTGGGAGCAGCGCGCCGAGGAGCTGTGGCTCGAGCAGCACCCCACCGGCAAGAAGGTCTACGCAGACGAGGTCTCCAACCTTGGCGTTGACGAGAAGGCCAAGCTCATCGCCGAGGCCGACGCGGCAGACGGCCAAAACGAGTAGGCGAGAAGACCCCGAACTTCTCGGCATCTAGAAACCCGCGGCAGGCGGTAAAAGGAGACGAACCTCCTTTTACCGCCTGTTTCTTATATCTGCCCGATGCATGTGTGTGGAAGTGCCCGCGGCTGGGTATGGTTGCTTCATCGTTCGCGCATAGAGGCTCCAATAGAGGAGGCATCATGGCAGCAAAAAGCACCGAGAAAGTTAAGAATGTGGTCCTTGTGGGCCAAGGCGGCGTGGGCAAAACCATGCTGGCCGAGGCTATGCTCCACCTTACGGGTCGCACGACTCGCTTAGGCGGCCACGCCGGCACAAAGCCCACGCTTGATTACGACGGCGAGGAGGGCGAGCGCGGATTCTCGATCTCGACCGCCATCGCTCCCGTCGAGTGGGAGGGCACCCGCATAAACGTGCTGGACGCTCCGTGCTACCCCGACTTTGTGGGCGACGCCTACGCGGCAATGAGCGCCTGCGAGACGGCCCTGTTTGTGGTCGACGCCGCGTCCGGCCCCGGCACCATCACGACCCGCCTGTGGTTTGCCGCCGAGGAGCAGAGCCTCGCGCGCGCCGTCTTTATCAACCGCGTTGACCGCGCCGATGCCGATTACGAGGTTGCCTTTGCCACCCTGCAGGAGCGCTTTGGCTCCAAGCTGGCAGCCGTCACGATCCCCATGGGCTCGGGCGACGCCTTCTCGGGCGTCATCGACGTCGTGCACATGACGGCTCGCCACCTCGAGGATGGCAAGCCGGTGGTCACCGACATCCCCGCCGAGTTCTCCGGCGCCGCCGAGGCGGCCCGTGCCCAGCTCACCGAGCTTGTGGTCGAGGCCGACGACGAGATCATGATGAAGTACCTGGAAGGCGGCGAGGTCACCCAGGACGAGCTTGAGGGTCTTCTCGCCAAGGCAATCGCCGAGCGCGTGTTTGTCCCTGTCTTCGCAGGTAGCTGCGTGCGCGAGGAAGGCGTCATCTCGTTTATGGACGCGGTGGTGGCGTGGTTCCCCACGATGGCCGATTTTGGACGCATCCCGCTGGTCAACGGCGAGCAGCTGGACATCTCGGCAGACGACGACCGCCCGGTGGTCTTTGCCTTCAAGTCGCTTAACGACCCGCAAAACGGCCGCCTTTCCTTCCTCAAGGTCCTGGCTGGCACCATCACGCCTGGCCTGGAGCTCACCAACGCGCGCACCCGCAAGGCCGAGCGCCTGGGTCACCTCTACGTCATGTGCGGCAAGGAGACCAAGGACGTGCCCCAGGCCGCCGCGGGCGACATCGTGGTCGTGCCCAAGCTTGAGGCCCAGACCGGCGACACCTTAAGCGTCACCGGCAAGGTCGAGGCCGCGGCCTTCCGCTTCCCCAACTCGCTGTACCGCACGGCCATCGAGCCCGATACCCGCGGCTCCGAGGGCAAGCTCTACGCCTTCCTCGAGAAGGTCGCCGACGCCGATCCCACCCTCAAGGTCTCCCGTGACGAGGACACCGGCCAGACGGTCATCTCGGCTATTGGAGAAGCGCAGGTCAGCGTGTTGCTTGACCGCCTTGAGGACCGCGTGGGTATCACGGCCCACACCGTCGCGCTGCGCATTCCGTATCGCGAGACGATCCGTCGCGTGGCAAGTGCCCAAGGTCGCCACAAGAAGCAGACGGGCGGCGCCGGCCAGTACGGCGACTGCTGGCTGCGCATTGAGCCCAACCCGGGCGCCGGCTACGAGTTTGTCGACGAGGTCGTGGGCGGCCACATCCCGCGCGGCTTCATCCCCGCCATCGACAAGGGCGTCCAGGAGACCATGAAGGACGGCGTGCTTGCCGGCTTCCCCATGATCGACGTCAAGGTCGCGGTTTACGAGGGCTCTTATCACCCCGTCGACTCCAACGAGATGGCCTTCAAGACGGCGGCGCGCATCGGCTTCCAAAAGGCCGTTGACCAGGCCGAGGCCGTGCTGCTTGAGCCCATGGCCCACCTCAAGATCACGGTGCCCGACAGCTATGCTGGCTCGGTGATGGGCGACGTCTCGGCCAGCCGCGGCCGCGTCGAGGGCATGGAGGCCGGTTCTGGCGCCACCGCCGGCCAGACCACCGTCGAGGCCACGATCCCGTATGCCGAGGTCACCGACTACGCCACCCGTCTGCGCTCGCTTTCGCGCGGCACCGGCGAGTTTGAGCTTGAACTTTCTGGCTACGAGCAGGTCCCGCATGACATCCAGCAAAAGCTGGCGGCCGATTACGCCGCCCGCCGTGCAGCCGGCGAGAAGTAAGGCCGCGCCGTAGGTAGTAATCGACGGCAGTACAACGTTGTACCCGTATAAGCCCGGACGAGAAGACCTTCTCGCCCGGGCTTCTTTGCGCCGCCGCGTACGCAGCGCTGACGCAGTTGCAATGGCTAGGAAACAAGATGCCGGGTATAACCTGGTAGAATGATTCTTTTAAGCCGCGGACCCCAACGTCTAGCCCACGGCCGTATCTGACCATCGACCCAAGGAGGTCGCGCAAAAGCGCATGGACGTAGCCATTAGCATTATCGTCACGTTTGTTCTCACCCTGGTAAACGGCTTTTTCTCGGCATCCGAGATGGCGGTGACAACCGCAAAGAGGGCCCTTTTGGAGCCCGAGGCCGAGGAGGGGGACAAGCGAGCTAAGAACGCCCTTGCCCTCTCGTCCGACTCCGACCAGTTCCTAGCGACCATCCAGGTGGCCATCACCCTGGTGGGTTTCGCGTCATCGGCCTTTGCGGCCACCAGTCTCTCTGACCCGCTGGCCAGATGGCTCGTGGGCCTGGGCATGGCCGAGGGCATCGCCGGCACCGTCGCCGTCGTGGCCATTACCTTGATCGTCGCGTACGTCTCGACCGTCGTTGGAGAGCTGGTTCCCAAGCGCCTGGCCTTGGCAAACGCCGAGTCTGTGGCAAAGACCGTGGCCGGCCCCATTCGCGGCTTCATGAAGATCGCGAGCCCGCTCGTTTGGCTCACCTCCAAATCCGCCGCGGGCCTCTCGACTTTGCTGGGCATCAAGTCTGCCGACGACCGCCAGGACGTCTCGGAAGAGGAGCTCAAGTACATGGTCACCGATTCCGACGACCTGTCGGACGAGGAGAAGTCCATGATTCACGAGGTCATCGACCTGGGCGACACTATTGCCCGCGAGGTTATGATCCCGCGCGTCGACATGACGTCGATGGAAGACACCTCTTCCTTACGCGAGGTATTGAACACCATGCGCAAAACGGGCTATTCTCGCATCCCCATCTACCACGAGTCGGTTGACCGCATTGTTGGTATCGCGCACATCAAAGACATAATCAAACCCATCTTGGACGAGGGTGAAGAGAACGCCGCGGTGGCCGCCTATGTGCGCAACGCCGACTTTGTGCCCGACACCAAAGACATCATCCCGCTGCTCTCGGAGATGCAGACCAGCCACGACCAGATGGTCATCGTCGTGGACGAGTACGGCGGCACGGCCGGCGTCATCACGATCGAGGACATCGTCGAGGAGGTCGTGGGCGAGATTGAGGACGAGTTTGACCCCGACAACAAGTACCTGACCAAGCTCTCTGATAAGGAATGGCTGGTCGACGGCCGTTTTCCCATCGACGATGCCATCGACCTGGGCTGGCCCCTTGAGGACAACGAGGAGTACGAGACCATCGCCGGTTTTGTCTTTGAGCTTGCCGATAAGGTCCCGCATCCCGGTGATGTGGTGACCAAAGATGGGTACCAGTTTAGGGTGCAGTCGATGCGCGGCCGCCGGATCTCGATGATCCGCGTCCTGGCGCCCGAGGAGGCGGACGAGAATTCCGCCGCCGAGGATGCCGCTGGCGAGGAGAACGGCGACGCTCCTAAGAAGGAGTAGAGAACTTCTCGGCGCATTAATTACAATGGACTGGCATCTGGTTCGTTGACCGCAGGCACGCATAGAGTTTAGGAGTCGCCACATGGCGCAGTTGTTTGATATCAAGAAGGTTGTCGTAGGCCCCCGCAAGCTGACCGCGACCGTGGTCGTCGCCGCAAGCGCGCCGCTGCGCACGGTCGAGGACCTCGAGGCAACCACGCGCATTTGGCAGCTTATGCCGCAGCTTCGCGACCACGTTTGCCTGGGCGACAGTTCTCAGAGCTTTGGCGACGTCATGGGCGACACCGAGATCGCTCACCTGCTTGAGCACGTGACCGTCGAGCTCCTGGCCCGCACCAACATCGCGGGCGACATCACCAGCGGCCAGACGGCCGAGGTGGGCGAGCGCACCTACGAGATTTCCCTTACCTGCACCGACGACGTCCTGGTGACCGGCGCGCTCTCGAGCGCGGTCTGGATCATGCAGTGGGCCTTTGCGGGCGGCGGCGAGCCCTCGCCCGACGTGGACGCCATCGCGGGCGGCCTGGTCGAGCTGGTGGCGAGCTTGCCCGACACCGCAGAGGCCGATCAAGCCGCCGAGGCCGCGGCTCAGGACGAGCCCCCGTTTGACGGCGAGACGGACGAGGACGATGAGCCCAAGGCTGACGCCGAGCCGCCTGCCGACGAACCCGCGGGCGAGGATCTTCTCGCCGCCGAGGCCGCCCCCATCTACGAGTTCAACCCGCAGCAGGTGGAGGAGGCCGCAGCCGAAGAGGCCCCGGCGCCCGCCGAGCCCGCCCCGGCGCCTGCGGGCGCCATCGAGGCTGCTCCTGCCTACGTAGCCCCCTGCGACTACGCGCCCGACCCGGCCGCCAACTTTGTGAACGAGCCCGCGCCCGTGGCCGCGGCCGACCCTGCTCCTGCCCAGGAGCCTCAAACCAGCACGTTCGGTGACTGGGGCATGGAAAACGTCCCCCGCCCCCGTCCCGTTCGATAAGCAAGCAGCACGTCAACCGCAATTTTTTGGAGGACCACATGAGCAAGAAGACCCTTTCCTTTGTCCTTGGCAGCTTTGTCGGCGCCGCTGCCGGCGTTGTTGCTGGCGTGATGCTCGCGCCCCGCTCTGGCGCCGAGACCCGTGCCATGGCCGCCGACGCGATGAACGACGCGTGGGACAGCGCCGTCGACACCTATGAGCACGGTGCCGAGGTCGTTAACGACAAGGTCAACGGCGTGCGCCCCACCGTCGACGCTAAGACCGACGAGCTTCGCGCCAAGGTCGACATGGCCCGCGAGCGCATGGATCAGCTGCGCGACTCCCTCTCTGACGTGGTCGAGACCACCTC
>CAVDXJ010000121.1:0-5367 GCA_963612765.1 Oscillospiraceae bacterium | reverse complement strand
TCGCCGACGCCCTGACCCTGTCCGAGATCTTTGGCGGCGTGGGCGCCTGCAAGGGAAAGAAGCTCGCTTACGTGGGCGACTGCTGCGGCACCCCGCTGTGGTATGGCCGTATGTGCGCCCTCATGGGCATGGACTACTACGTCGTGGGCCCCAACGACAAGCGCTACCAGCTCAACCAGACCTACATCGACGACATCCAGTCCATGTACGACAAGTGGGCTCCCAACAACAAGTTCGTCATCACCGACAAGCTCGAGGACCTCGAGGGCATGGACGTCGTGACCACCGAGTCCTGGATCTACCAGAACCCCGAGTACTGCGACAAGATCAACGGCGATTGGACCAGCCTCGAGTACAACTACGAGTCCTGGATCATCGGCGCCGACGTCCTCATGCCTTACCGCGTGACCTCCAAGCTGCTTGAGGACTACGTCAAGAACCCGCACTGCGTCGTTCTCCACATGCTGCCCGCCTACCACAACGGCGACATGTCCCTCATGCAGGACTTCCTCAAGCTTGCCAAGACCGACACCGAGCGCATGCTCATCACCGAGGGCTTCTGCATCTCCGACGAGTGCTTCGAGCGCCACGCCTCCGAGATCTTCCGCGAGGCCGGCAACCGCCAGCCCACGATCAAGGCCTGCCTGGCCGCCGTCCTGGGCATCTAATCAGCTCTCCTTTCCTGTAAGGGCGGGTGGCCAAACGCCATGCTGGCCACCCGCCCGCCTTGCATTTCTCGCACACAGCGCGCGACACGCGACGCGCCCGCGACCACTGCCGCGCACGCACTTCTCGATTGGAATGACCTATGAGCTCTTCTGCAGCGAGCGCCGATAAGGCCTCCAAGGGCGGCTTCCACTACGCCTGGTTGGTCATGTTTGGCTTTGGCATGCTCATGTGCGGCACCATTGGTGCCTTCACCGTTTTGGGCAGCCTCTTCTTCTATCCCGTCTCTGAGTCCATTGGCTGCGACCTGTCGGTTCTGACGCTTTACGTCACCGTCCAGATGCTGGCCATGGCCGTGGGCATGCCGGTGGTGGGCAACCTTCTTTCTAAGGTCAAGCTCCCCGTCATGCTGACCGTCGCTACCCTGGTTGAGGTCGCCGCCGTCTTTGCCATGTCCTTCTTCACCGAGGTCTGGCAGTGGTACGTGGCATCGGTCTTCATTGGCCTGGGCCTCTCTGCGACGTCCACCGTCACCATCACGCCGACGCTGGGCAACTGGTTCCAGAAGAAGACCGGCCTGGCCATGGGCCTGGTTTGGTCGATCCAGTCCATCTTCTGTGCCGTCGCAAGCCCGATCTTCTCCAACGTCATCGCCGCGATGGGCTGGCGCACCGCCTACATCATCCTGGCCGTCGTGGGCGCGGTCCTCTCGCTGCCGTTCACCATCTTTGTCATTCGCTACCGCCCCGAGGATAAGGGCATGCTGCCTTATGGCTACGAGGAGGGTGCGGCTGCCGAGGGTGAGGCCCCCGAGGGCGCTACCACCGGCGTCGCCATCAAGGTCGCGATGAAGTCCATGCCGTTCTTCATCTGCATCGGCGTCGTTATGCTGTGCCAGCTCACCAGCTGCATGAACACCTTCTTTGCCACCTACGCCGAGGCTGTGGGCTTAGGCGCCGTGGTGGGCGGCCTGATGGTCACCGCCGCCTCTGTCTTCGATATCGCTCTGAACCCCATGGTGGGCGCTACCAGCGATAAGTTTGGCGCGACCAAGTCCATGGTCTTCTGGACCGGCGTCACCATCCTTTCCCTGGTCCTTCTCTACGTTGGCAAGACTTCCCCCATGCTTTCCTACATTGGCGCCGGCATCAACGACTCGATGTACGTTGTCTGCGGCGTGGGCTACGCGACCTACGCGATGACCCTGTTTGGCATGAAGGACTTCGAGAAGATCTTCTCGCGCATCACCATGGTGGGTTACCTGGTGGCGAGCCTTGGCCTTCCCGTGATGATGTTCATTGGCGAGAAGACCGGCGCTTTCGAGAACGCCTTCATCTTCTGCATCGTTTTGGACGTCATCGTCATCGTCCTTTCTCTGGCCGGCGAGGCTGCGGGCAAGAAGCTTCCCTGGACCGACGAGAACGGCAACGAGGTGGCCAACCCCAACGCCTAAAACATACGGCGGGTTTGGTCTGGCCGGGCCCGCCACCTGCTTCGCATTTGATTTATCGAGCGCGCAGCTTCCGGCTTTTGAGGAAGCCGGGGGCCGCGCGCTCTTTTCTCCCGTGACCCGTAAATCCCAACGAAAGGAAACCCTATGCCTCTCTTCGAGCGTCCCGACCGCATTGTCGTGGCTCTTGGCGGAAACGCCCTGGGCAACACCCCCAAGGAGCAGATCGAGCACGTTGATGCCGCAGCGCAAGCCCTTCTCGGCCTGATCATGCAGGGCAACGAGATCATCATCACCCACGGCAACGGCCCGCAGGTTGGCATGATTCAGAACGCCTTTAGCGCTGCCCATGAGTCTATTGGCACGCCCGAGATGGACCTGCCCGAGTGCGGCGCCATGAGCCAGGGCTACATTGGCTACCACCTGCAGCAGGCCATTGGTCGCGAGATGCACCGCCGCTACAAGCGCTGGCATGCGGCCACCGTGGTGACCCAGATCGAGGTCGACCCCGATGACCCGGCGTTCCAGAACCCCACCAAGCCCATCGGCCCGTTCTTGACCGAGGAAGGCGCCAAGGCCGCCATGGCCGAGGACCCGTCCAAGACCTTTGTCGAGGACTCGGGCCGCGGCTGGAGGCGCGTGGTTGCCAGCCCCGAGCCCAAGAAGATCGTCGAGGCCGAGAGCATTCTTAACCTGCTGGACAACCAGTTCATCGTTATCGCTTGCGGCGGCGGCGGCATCCCCGTGGTGCGCGACTGGGAGAACAAGGGCGTCTACAAGGGCGTTCCCGCCGTCATCGATAAGGACATGGCGGGCGAGCTTTTGGCCGAGGACTGCGTGGCGCAGGTCCTGTTCCTGCTGACGGCCGTCGAGCACGTGGCCGTGAATTGGGGCACGCCCGAGCAGCGCGACCTTGAGGACATCAGCGCCGACGAGGCCGAGCGCCTGGCCGATGAGGGCCAGTTTGGCAAGGGTTCCATGGAGCCCAAGGTGCGCGCAGCCATCAAGTTCGTGCGCTCTGGCAAGGACCGCGTGGCGGTTATCGGCGCGTTGGAGAAGGCTTCTGAGACCATGGCCGGGCTTTCCGGGACCAGGATCCACGCGTAGACACGGGGCTTGCGGCCGCGTGCCGCGCCGCGTGACAACTAGATAACGCGTTCTATGGCGCCGACGGCCTTGGGCACGTCGGCGCTTTTTATGCCGCTGTACTGGATGACAAAGCGCGCCAGGCCATCTACCTGGGTTTTATTGGCGGGTAGGTGAGCGAAGTTAGACAACGGAGCTAGGGCTACGCCGGCAGCACGGGCTGCGGCGGCAATCTGGGCCTCGGTCTTCTCGGATTGCGCGGCCAAGACAAAGTGCAGGCCCGAGTCGGCTTCTTCTACGTGAAGGCGGTCGGCCACGGGGCTTGTCTTTAAGGCGTCGAGAAGGACGTCGCGCACTTCTCGTTGCTGCTTGCGTACGCGCATGACGTGGCGCTCGTAGGCCCCGGATTCAAGCAGGCGCGCTAGGGTGACCTGCTCGATGGAGCTCACGGTGGACGAGAGGTAGGTCATCTGCGAGGCAAAGCGTCTGGCCAGCTGCGGCGGCAGGACCATGTAGGCCAGGCGCAGGCCCGCGTTTAGGCTCTTCGAGAAGGTGTTGGTGTAGATGACGCGCCCCTCGGCGTCGATGCTGGCAAGCGAGGGCACGGGCCGGCCGGCCAGGCGAAACTCGCAGTCGTAGTCGTCCTCGATGATCCAGCGGTCGAGGGCGGGGCTGCTGGCCTGGGCCGGGGCGTTTGCCCAGCTAAGGAGCTCATAGCGGCGAGAGATGCTGGTTACGCGCCCGGTGGGAAACTGGTGGGACGGCATGATGTGGACCACGCTGGCCTTGCTGGCGAGAAGTTCGTCAAGCTTGATGCCCTCGCGGTCCAGGGCAACGTGGGCCACCCGCACGTTGTTTGCGGCGTAGAGGCTGGTGAGGCGCGGGTAGCCGGGGTCCTCGACAGCAAAGGTCTTCTCGCGTCCTAAAAGCTGGACCAGCATATTGTCCAGGATCTGGGCTCCTGCCGCCACCGCGACGCAGGCCGGGTCGACGGCCATGCCGCGGGTTTGTCGTAGGTGGTTGGCTATGGCTTGCTGCAGTCGGGGCGCGCCCTGAGTTGGCGTTGGCGAGAAGAGCAGGTCTTCGGGCTCTTGCGCCAGGGTGGCGCGCAGCTCGCGGGCCCACAGGCGCGCGGCCGAGGCGTCGAGCGGGGCCGATGCGCCGGTGAGGTCGACAGTGGGGGAGGGTGCGGCGTTGCGCGGGTCGTCTGCCTGTGGGGTTGCGGGCCGTGTGGGTCTTCTCGCCGCCTGCGCCGTAGCCTGGGAAGCCGTGGGCCGGGGCAGCTCGCAGGCAAAGTAGCCGCTTTTGGGGCGGGCGTAGACGTAGCCCTCGGCCACGAGCTGGGCATAGGCGGCCTCGACCGTGACGACGCTCACCCCCAGGTGCTGCGCCAGCCCGCGTTTGGACGGCAGCCGGTCGCCCGCCTCGATCGCCCCCGACGTGATGTCGCCCTTGATACACCGGTACAGGAACTCGTACAGCGCCGCATCCCCCTTCTTACCCAAGTCGTAATCCAGCACGACACCCTCCTAATCCCCGGCCCCTCCTTCGATGGTGGGACCTAAATCGCAGATAAAGCGCTTCAATTTGCCGAGAATCTGCGATTTAGGTCCCGTCATCGAAGAGGTGCGTCTGGTCTTATCGACTCCCAGCATCTGACATGGTTCTGGTATGGGTATTATGTCACAGATTGGGGGTTTTGGGCATGCCAGACGCGGGCTAGGATATGGCCTTGTTACATGCCAGCCGACCAAAGGGAGAAGAACATGGCTGCAGCAAACCGGGAACGAGTCAACCTCAACCGCCAGCTCGCGCAGATGCTCAAGGGCGGCGTGATCATGGACGTCACCACGCCTGAGCAGGCCCGCATTGCCGAGGAAGCCGGCGCCTGCGCGGTTATGGCCCTGGAGCGCATCCCTGCCGACATCCGTGCGGCTGGCGGCGTCTCGCGCATGAGCGACCCCGCGATGATTCGCGGCATCCAGGAGGCCGTGAGCATCCCCGTCATGGCCAAGTGCCGCATTGGTCACATCGTGGAAGCCCAGGTGCTGCAGGCCATCCAGATCGACTACATCGACGAGTCTGAGGTCTTGACCCCGGCAGACGACACATACCACATCGACAAGACCGCCTTTGACGTGCCCTTTGTTTGCGGCGCGCGCGAC
>CAVDXJ010000120.1:0-5380 GCA_963612765.1 Oscillospiraceae bacterium | reverse complement strand
TTTGGCCAAACCGTGGCCGACCTGGTTGACGGCGTGACCAAGCTCACCTCCATCAAGGTCACCTCGATGGACGAGAAGCAGGCCTGGAACCTGCGCAAGATGTTCTTGGCCATGAGCCGCGACATCCGCGTCGTCATCATCAAGCTGGCCGATCGCCTGCACAACATGCGCACGCTGGCGGCGCTTCCGCCCGATCGCCGCCTTTTCAAGGCCCGCGAGACCATGGACGTCTATGCGCCTCTGGCCGACCGCTTGGGCATCTCGTCGGTCAAGTGGGAGCTTGAGGACCTGGCCTTCTTCTGGCTTGAGCCCGAGGAGTACCAGCGCGTGGCCCGCATGGTCCAGGACTCTCGTGCCCAGCGCGAGGACGACACCGAGGGCGCGATCAAGACCTTGGACGACGAGCTCAAGCGCGTGGGCCTCTCTGATTACCAAATAACGGGCAGGCCAAAGCACCTGTGGAGCATCTACATGAAGATGACCCGCAAGGGCCGCGAGTTCTCGGACATCTACGACCTCATCGCGCTGCGCGTCATCACGCAGACGGTGGGGGACTGCTACAGCGCCCTGGGCGCGGTCCACAGCCTGTGGCACCCCATGCCCGGCCGCTTCAAGGACTACATCGCAACGCCCAAGGCCAACCTTTACCAGTCGCTGCACACCACGGTGATTGGCCCTGACGGCCGTCCCATCGAGATTCAGATCCGCACCGTCGAGATGCACGAGGCATCCGAGTACGGTATCGCCGCGCACTGGCTGTACAAGAAGAGCGGCAACTCGCGCGGCCGCATGAGCGCCGAGGACCGCTCGATCGACTCGACGATCAACTGGATCCGCAAGAGCCTGGACTGGGCGGCAGAAGACGACATCGACGACCCGCACGAGTTCTTGGACAACCTGCGCGTCGACCTCTTTGAGCGCGAGATCTTTGTCTTCACGCCAAAGGGCGAGGTCATGAGCCTGCGTCGCGACTCCACGCCGCTCGACTTTGCCTATGCCGTCCACACCGAGGTAGGCAACCACTGTGTGGGCGCCAAGGTCAACGGCTCGGTCGTTCCTCTCACCTACAAGCTGCACATGGGCGACCGCGTGGACATCTTGACCAACAAGAACGCGCGCCCGTCGCACGACTGGATGGACCTGGTGGTCACGCCCAGCGCCCGCGCGAAGATCCGCAAGTACTTCTCGACCGAGACCAAGACAGACGATGCCGAGCAGGGCCGCGTCGAGCTTGCCCGCGAGCTGCGCAAACGTGGCTACGGCATTTCGACCCGCCGTACCGTCAAGGCCCTGGACAGCGTGTGCGAGGAGCTGGGCTTCCGCAGCCAGGACGACCTGTTTGCCGCCATTCACACCGGCAAGGCCTCGCCCAAGCAGGTCTCCAACAAGGTCGAGGAGATCTTGGAGGCCGGCTCGCCCGAGCAGCTTGCCGCCGCAGCTAAAGAAGCCGAGAAGGCCGAGCGCCAGCGCCAGGCCATGGCCACCGGCAAGCCCCTCATGCAGGCCTACGCCATCACCCAGACGGTGGCCGGCGGCAAGAGCAACAAGCGCAAGGCCAGCTGCGGCGTGGTGGTCAAGGGCGACGCCGATCTTCTCGTCCACCTGGCCCACTGCTGCAACCCGGTGGCAGGCGACGACATCGTGGGCTTCATCACCCGTGGCCGCGGCGTCTCGGTCCACCGCGCCAACTGCCCCAACGTGGGCGACCTCATGAACCACCCCGAGCGCATGATCGACGTGGCCTGGGACACCTCGGGCGCCACCGAGTTCCGCGTCGAGATCGTGGTCGAGGCCACCGACCGCATGGGCCTGCTCAAGGACGTCACCATCGCGATCGGCGACGCCGGCGGCAACATCATGTCGGCGGCCACCCAGACCTCCTCGCAGGGCATCGCGCGCCTGCGCTTCCTTGTGTCGATTTCTGACGCGAGCCTGCTTGATGCCCTGTTGGCGCAGGTCAGCCGCGTGCCCTCGGTCTACGACGCCCGTCGCCTCATGCCTGGCGAGGGCGCGCAGACCCCCAAGAGAAAGGGTTAGCCTTGGACAGCGAGAAGAACGCCGCGGCCGGCGACGCCGTCGCGCAGAACGCCGACGAGCTGCGCCAGTTTGTCGTGGGCATCCTGCAGACCAACTGCTACGCCTACGTGAGCCAGGGCCAGGCCCTGGTCGTCGACCCCGGCGGCGAGGGCCGTCAGGTGGCCGAGCACCTGGGCGACGTCGACGTTAAGTACATCGTGGCCACGCACGGCCACGGCGACCACGTGGGCGGCGTGCTTGCCTTGAAGGAGGCCTGCGGCGCTGCGTACTGGATTCACCCGGCCGATGCCGAGCGCGCCCGTCACGCCGGCGAGCCCTCCGAGATGGGCCGCTCATACGACGACAACGCGCCCGAGCCCGACGGTCTTCTCAGCGAGGGCCAGGTTATCAAGGTGGGCACTGCTACCTTTACCATCATGGAGACCCCCGGCCACACCCCGGGCGGCGTGTGCCTCATTGGCGGCGGCACCGCTGAGGGCGTCGTCTTCGTGGGAGACACGCTGTTTCCGTCCAGCCACGGCCGTACCGACCTTGAAGGGGGGGACGAGGCCACCATCCTGGCCTCCCTGGCTCGTATGGCCCGCGAGATCCCCGCCCCGGCCACGCTCTTCTGCGGCCACGGCCCCCACACCACCATGGCCTTCGAGCTGGGCTGCAACCCCTTCCTGCGCTAGCGACCCATCGCCTACCGCCTTTCGTTGACGGGACCTAAATCGCAGATAAAGCGCTTCAATTGGCCGACAATCTGCGATTTAGGTCCCGTCATCGAAGACGCGATGTCGCGGCATGAAAAAAGCACCCGGGGTACGGGTGCTTCTTCGTTTGAAATGGTGCCCGAGGTGAGACTCGAACTCACACGAGTTTCCCCAACGGTTTTTGAGACCGCCGCGTCTGCCATTCCGCCACTCGGGCAATGCGGTATCCTATGTTAGCAGAGTTCGGCCAAATTGCCACGTAAAACTTCGAGCCACACCTCTCATGGAGCATCTGTGGCGAGAAGAACTTCTCGCCACCTGGCCTTGCGCGGGATTTGGGCTTGCGCTACTATTCTTTTTTGGAAAAGCGGGGCCAGTCACATAGGTCCCCACCTACATGGCGCCTTTTGGTTGCTGTCTGGTCAGACAAAGAATCTTCCTCGCCTTTGCGCGAGTTTTGTCTCCTGGACGCACTTTGGCTCCGGGAGATTTTTCGTGCGGCGCACGCCGCGTTGAGAGGAAGGTGTAGAAGATAGCTAAAAACGATGGTCCCCGCATCAACGGGGAGATCACTTCTCGCACATGCCGCCTCATTGGCGTCGACGGCTCTCAGATGGGCCTGTTTGGCGTCCGTGACGCACTTCGTATTGCCAACGACCAGGGTCTTGACCTTGTAGAGATCGCCCCCAACGCCGAGCCTCCGGTGTGCAAGGTGCTCGATTACAAGAAGTTCAAGTACGAGCAGGACCGCAAGGCCAAGGCAGCGCGCAAGAACCAGGTCAAGGTCGAGATCAAGGAGATGAAGTTCCGTCCCAAGATCGACGTTGGCGACTACGAGACCAAGAAGGGTCACGTCCTTCGCTTCCTTAAGAAGGGTGCGCGCGTCAAGATTACCATCATGTTCCGTGGCCGCGAGATGGCCCACCCGGAGCAGGGTAGGATCGTGCTCGACCGTCTGGCAGAGGACCTCAAGCCTTACGCCACCGTAGAGCAGCAGCCTTTGATGGAAGGCCGCAACATGCACATGCTCATCGTCCCCATCAAGGGCGCCTTTGACGCCAAGCCCGACGATGACGAGTCCACTGAGAAGGAGAACTAGAATGCCTAAGATGAAGACGCACAAGGGTACCGCAAAGCGTTTCCGCAAGACCGGCACCGGCAAGCTCATGCGCGCTAAGGCTTTCAAGAGCCACATTCTTACCAAGAAGTCCCAGAAGCGCATCCGCGGCTTCCGCCAGGAGACCGTCGTGTCTCCCGCCGACGCCAAGAACGTCGCCGCTCGTCTTGGTTAATTAGCCAAAGCTTCGTCCCTTACTTTTTCACTAGGAGTTGATTAGATATGGCACGTGTTAAGCGCGCAATGGCTGGCCGCAAGAAGCGTCAGACCCTCGTCGAGCGTACTAAGGGTTATTACGGCACTTCCTCCCGTACCTTCCGTGGTATGAAGGAGCAGGCCCAGCACTCTGGCCAGTACCAGTACCGCGACCGTCGCAACAAGAAGCGCGACATCCGTTCTCTGTGGATTCAGCGTATCAACGCCGCTGCCCGCATCAACGGCATGTCCTACAGCACCTTCATGCACGGCCTGAAGGTCGCCGGCGTCGAGCTTGACCGCAAGGTCCTGGCCGAGATCGCCTACTCCGACGAGCAGACCTTCGCTGACCTCGCCGAGGTCGCCAAGAAGGCCATCGCCGAGTAACTACGGCTTGCTTTCATAGCGCATTTGGCCCCGGGCATACCGCTCGGGGCCTTTTTTATGCCGTTCGCGGGTTAAGGGCCGGGAATTGCTTGGCGGCCGTTTAGAAGCGGCGTAGCGGGGGATACTGAGAATAACAAAGTCGTCGCTACCCCATAAAGCGACCGTCAAAGGAGGCGAGTCCAGTGAACACAGAAGATATAGCGTCTTTCGGGCCCGCCGCCTGCACCCTTTAAAGCCCACACATTCGGGCGAGCGCACTCGCTAAACATTCCAAAGGCAACATGCCTTCAAGGCTTTGGTTTAGGCGACGGGTCCTTAAGAGAATCGATTGTCCGCTTAAGACTCGACTCTTCGCTAAAAGGGACGATTCCAATCATTTGATTAGTTGGGGCGAGAAGCATAAGCTTCTCGCCCCTTTCTTGTGCCGCGATTTCGCTCCCCCTTGGCCCGCCCCTTTGGAGGGCGCGCAACCGCACGCGCGACTTTTCCTGGTTTAAATCCGCTTTTGATGGGTAGTCGACCCTTTTGGCGCCTCGGCCAACTGGGCAAACGTAAACAACACTGCCTTGGCTACTCGATGGAACCCGATTTAAACCAGGAAAAGTCGCGCGTGCTTGTTTGGGGCGGCTCATAAGGCCGTGCGGCGGCACGAAAAAGAGCGACGACCGTGCGGTCGCCGCCCTTCAAGGCGTCAAAACCCGTATGAAGCGCTAAGCCTACTTCTTGATCCAAGAGAACATGGAGCGAATCTTCTCGCCGGTGACCTCGATGGGGTGGGTGTTGATGGCCTCACGCTGCTCAAGCAGCCACTTGTGGTCGTTGTTGCAGTCGTCAACGAACTCCTGCGCAAACTCGCCGTTCTGGATGCGCTTGAGGATGAGCTTCATGGCCTCGCGGGACTGCTCGTTGATGACCTTCGGGCCGGCGTAGTACTCGCCGTACTCGGCGG
>CAVDXJ010000119.1:0-5396 GCA_963612765.1 Oscillospiraceae bacterium | reverse complement strand
ACACGGCTGTCCTTGGCCATGGCCTGCAGCAGCTCGCGCGTGGTCATCGTGTTGCTTTGGACAAGGACGATTCTAAGCACGACGTCGCTTGCGGTGACGATGTCGTCGTCGATGTCGAGCGCGTCGTCGGTGGCCTGCATGACCTCGTCGGGGAGCGTGAGGCCAAAGGCCAGCTCGTACTGGTCGCCGGTGGTCTCGTAGAGCTCCTCGGCGTCAAAGTCGCCGCCGGGCTGCTCGAGGCTGTTGGCCGTCATGTCGCGGCTCACGGCGGCCAAGGCCTGGCCCTCTACGTACTCGCCGGCGGCCAGCATGTCGTCGATGTAGGTGTACCAGGGGTCCTGGATATAGACGGCGTCCTCGTCGAGGTAGGTGTAGTCGTCGGCCTGAGCGGTCGCGGCCGTCTCGCTTGTCTCGCCGTCTGTCTGCGTGGCAAAGGCCTGGGCGGGGACGCCTTGAAAGGCGAGGGCCGCGGAGAGGGCAAAGGTGAGGGTTGCGCGCGCGATGCGCGAGGGTGTTTCGAGTCTCATGGCTGCCTATCGGTCACGCGTCGAGAGGGGCGCTGGCGTGTAGTTTGTCGAGGTACATCAATTCTAGCTGTTCGTTTAGGCAAAAAGTGCGACCCCTCGGCCAGAAGATGGTGCGTGGCGCGGGTTCACAAGCTAAACTCAAAGCTGTTGTGTAGACGCCGCCTTCGCGGCGCGTTGGATGGGAGAAGACATGGCGGTTGACGCAAAGCAGTACGCGCTGGACAAGCACAAGGAGTGGAACGGCAAGATCGAGGTGATCAGCCGCGCCCCCATCACCACCCCCGAGGAGCTGGCCGTGGCCTACACCCCCGGCGTCGCCGAGCCCTGCCTCAAGATCCACGAGAACGTTGACGACTCCTATACCTATACGCGTCGCGGCAACCTGGTGGCCGTCGTGACCGACGGCTCGGCCGTGCTGGGCCTGGGCGACATTGGCCCCGAGGCCGGCATGCCCGTCATGGAGGGCAAGTGCGCCCTGTTCAAAGCCTTTGGCGACGTGGACGCCTTTCCGCTGTGCGTGCGCTCGCACGACGTGGACGAAATCGTGCGCACCGTCGAGCTTCTGGCCGGCAGCTTTGGCGGCATCAACCTCGAGGACATCAGCGCGCCGCGCTGCTTTGAGATCGAGCGCCGCCTGAAGGAGGTCTGCGACATCCCCGTCTTCCACGACGACCAGCACGGAACTGCCGTCGTGACCTGCGCGGCGTTGATCAACGCCTGCCGCCTGACCGGCCGCGAGCTGGCCGACGTGCGCGTGGTCTTCTCGGGTGCCGGCGCCGCTGGCATTTCCATCGCGCGCCTGATGAAGCGCATGGGCGTGCACGACATCATCATCTGCGACCGTAAGGGCGCCATCTACGAGGGCCGCGACGGCCTGAACCCCGTGAAGGAAGAGGTCGCCACCTGGACCAACCAGGGCAAGGTGGCGGGCTCCTTGGCCGAGGCCGTCAAGGGCGCCGACGTCTTCGTGGGCGTCTCGGCCCCCGGCGCGCTGACCCAGGACATGGTGCGCACGATGGCTGCCGACCCGATCATCTTTGCATGCGCCAACCCCGTGCCCGAGATCATGCCCGACGAGGCCCTGGCCGCCGGCGCCGCCGTTGCAGCGACCGGCCGCTCGGACTTCCCCAACCAGATCAACAACGTGCTGGCCTTCCCGGGCATCTTCCGCGGCGCCCTGGACGTGCGTGCCTCTGACATCAACGACGACATGATGGAGGCCGCGGCCTACGCCATCGCCGGCCTGGTCGATGACGAGCACCGCAGCGCCGAGTACGTCATCCCCGGCGCCTTCGACGAGCGCGTGGCGCCCGCCGTGGCCGCCGCCGTGGCCGAGGCCGCCCGCAAGAGCGGCGTCGCGAGGCTGTAAACGGCGCCCGCCGACGGCTCGTGCGACTTTTCCTGGTTTAAATTGGCCCCCGCCTAGTAGCGGGGGCCTTTTTCGTGACGTTTGCCCAGTTGGCGGCTTGGCAAAAGGGCTGGACTACTTGGCGGTTTGCGTTTTAAACCCGGAAATCTTCGACATGCTTGCTGACGAGCGACGCTGAGGGGCGGCTTAGCCCACCTGCGCCCAGTCGATTGCCGCCGCACCGTGCTCGACAAGCAGCGCGTTGGCCTGCGAGAAGGGCCGCGAGCCCATGAAGGCCGGCAAGCCGCCGCCGGCCCGGTTGGCTGAGAGGGGGGAAGGGTGCGTCGACGCCAGCGTGAACTTGTTGGCCAAGGCCGCGGCGCCGTCGTCGCCCGCGGCTTCGACCTCGACCCGCGCCGCCTCGACCAGCCCAACCGCGTGCCGCCCCCAGGTAAGAAACGCCACCGGCTGCTCAAGCTCCAAACAGCGGCGCACCACGTAGTTGGTTATCGTCTGCCAGCCGAGCTTTGCGTGCGAGTTGGCCGCGTGCTCGCGCACCGTAAGGGTGGTGTTAAGCAGCAGGACGCCCTGGCGCGCCCAACCGGTAAGATCGCCAGATGCGGGCGCCAAGCACCCAAGGTCGGTGGCCATCTCTTTATAGATGTTGCGCAGGCTGGGCGGCAGCTTGGCCCCGGCGGGAACCGAGAACGAAAGCCCCATGGCCTGCCCCGGCTCGTGGTAGGGGTCTTGACCCAGAATCACGGCACGCACGTCACTCGGCGCGGTCCAGGCCAGCGCGTTTAAAATGTCGTCTTGTGCGGGGTAGATCACCTGAGTCTCGCGCATTGCGTCGACGGCGGCGAGAAGATCGCGGCACGTGTCGCGCACCTCGGTTGGGGCGCCGGCGAGCCAGGCATCGATGTTTGCTTGTTTATCCATGCCGACGAGGATACTTTGCGCAGCTACTCGCGTCAACCGTGCACCCAGCGTGGTAACCTACAGCACGATGAGAACAAGGAGGGGTTAGTGGTCGAGAACATCGAGAACGCGCAAGGTGCGCCGGGTGTCGAGCTGGTGCGTCGCCCCGAAGGCCTTACTCTGGCGGGCGACGGCATGGAGCTTCGCGCCGACTTTGCGGGCGTGTTGCCCCGGGTTCGCCCCGACCGTCTTGGCCGCGAGCTTTTGGTCAAGGCCGCCAAGGTCAAGGGAGTCGAGGCACCCACGGCCGTGGACTGCACGGCCGGCTTTGGCGAGGATTCGTTTCTTCTCGCCGCTGCCGGTTTCAACGTGATTCTCTTCGAGAAAGACCAGGTCATCGCCGCGCTGCTGGCAGACGCGCTGGAACGAGCCGCCGCCGACGAAGCCTTGGCTCCCATTGCGGCTCGCATGACCCTGGTCCCTGGCGACAGTATCGCTGGCCTGGCCAACCTGGGCTTCTCGCCCGACGTGGTCTACCTGGACCCCATGTTTCCCGCCCGCACCAAGAGCGCCGCGGTCAAGAAGAAGTTCCAGCTATTGCATCACTTGGAGGCCCCTTGCGACGACGAGGAAGAACTTCTCGCCGCCGCCTTGGCCACGCGCCCGCGTAAGGTCGTCATTAAACGCCCGGTCAAGGGAGCGCTTTTGGCCGGGGCCAAGCCCAGCTACGTGGTCGCCGGCAAGGCCGTGCGCTACGACTGCATCGTCCCGCCCAGGCCCTAGGGCCACGTGCACCCCCGCGATTCCCTTGATTTCTTATCAAGATGCGGGATAAGTCTTTGACCTAACCGCCCTACCTGCGATAACCTAAAAAAGTTGAATCGATTCGCAGCTCGCGGCATATACACGAGAGAGGTACCCCTATGGCACTTGTTGGACGTCAGATCAGGCAGCTTCGCGCCCTTGCCCACCACCTGGATTCCGTGGTCTCTATTGGCAAGGCGGGCGTGACCCAGGCCACGGCCGAGCAGGCCGGCGAGAGCCTCGAGGCCCACGAGCTGGTCAAGTGCAGTGTGCTTGAGAACTCTGGCCTCGAGACCAAGGATGCCGCCTACCAGCTGGCCGAGCTCTGCGGTGCCGAGGTCGTGCAGGTCATTGGCCGCAAGTTCACCCTCTACCGCGAGACCTCCCGCGAGGATGTCGAGAAGATCCAGCTGGTCTAAGCTGGCCTTTATTGGTTCCCGGGCGCCGTTAGGAGGGTTTCCGTGCGCTATACCGTTGTTGCTGTGGGCAAGCTCAAAGAGCGCTTTTGGCAGCAGGCTTGCGACGAGTACCTTAAGCGCCTGGGGGCATACGCCAAGGTAGAGGTGCGCGAGATCGCCGACATCGACCCTGCCAAGGCGGGCGGCGTGGATGCCGCCAGAAACCGCGAGGGTGCGGCTATCGTTGCCGCCATCAACCCGCGGTCCCACGTAATCCTGCTGGCCATCGAGGGCAAAGAGCGCTCCAGCACCGATTTCTCGGCGCGCCTGGACGCGCTGGCCCTGGGCGGGCAAAGCGACATCACTTTTGTCATTGGCGGCTCGGACGGCGTAAGCGCCGAGGTCAAGGCACGTGCCAACGAGACCCTGTCTTTTGGCCCCATCACCTTGCCGCACAACTTGGCCCGCGTGGTCTTGCTCGAGCAAATCTACCGTGCCTGCAAAATCTCCCGCGGCGAGCCCTACCACAAGTAAATCCGGCCCCGCGAGGCCGCCCTCCAAATCGAATAAGTACGAAAGTTGGGACCAGTCTCGCGACTCGGCGAGTAGCCAACCGTTTTTGCCGACAAAAGCCCAGTTGAGCTTCAACGAAAAACAGCGTCTACTCGGGCAAACGCAATACTGGTCCCAACTTTCGTACTTTTTGAATTCCAGCCCGCAAACCCAACTCACATACCGCGCGAAAAAAGGACCCGCCGGCGTTGTGCCGACGGGTCCAAATCGCTACCCGGCCAGTCACGGACCAGGTGTTGTGCGAGTTGCCTTACATTGCCTCGTGGCAAGTACGGGCGATAACGTCAAGCTGCTGCTCACGGGTGAGGTCGATGAACTTGACAGCGTAACCAGAGACGCGGATGGTGAAGTTGGCGTACTCGGGCTTCTCGGGGTGCTCCATGGCGTCCTTGAGCTTCTCGACGCCAAAGACGTTGACGTTGAGGTGGTGAGCGCCGTTGGCGAAGTAGCCGTCGAGGACGTTCACCAGGTTGGCGACGCGCTGGTCGTCGTCGTTACCAAGGGCAGAGGGGTTGATGGTCTGCGTGTTGGAGATGCCGTCCAGGGCGTACTCGTAGGGGAGCTTAGCCACGGAGTTGAGGGAAGCGAGAAGACCGTTCTGCTCGGCGCCGTAAGCGGGGTTGGCACCGGGGGCAAACGGGGTGAACGCCTTGCGGCCGTCGGGGGTGCCACCGGTGGCCTTGCCGTACACCACGTTGGAGGTGATGGTAAGGATGGAGGTGGTGGGCTCGGAGTCGCGGTAGGTGTGGTGCTTGGCGATCTTAGCCATGAAGGCCTTGAGCAGCCAGACGGCGATGTCGTCGGCGCGGTCGTCGTCGTTGCCGTACT
>CAVDXJ010000118.1:0-5407 GCA_963612765.1 Oscillospiraceae bacterium | reverse complement strand
CGGCCGTGCGCCTGATCCCCGCGATCGGCAAGAGCGAGGGCGACATGCTGGAGTTCGGCGGCCTGTTTGGCTCGGCGCCCGTCATGCCCGTCAACAAGCACGCCGGCACCGTCCTGGCCCACCGCGGCGGTCGCTTCCCCGCCCCGCTGAACTCGCTTAAGAACTAGCGGGTCGAGAGGCCTCTTGCGGCCCGGAAGGTCTTCTCTGCTGGAGCTCTGTCTGACCTAAAACTCCTCACCTAGTCTCTTATTTTACGACTCTGATTTTTCCCAACTGGGATTTTGTCGGGCCACCACTCAAAAAGAGACAGTAGGTGAGGAGTTTTCTAGTAGGACACCTCGGTTCCGCCGGGGAGAAGCTCGATAAACAAGCGGCGTCGACGTTGCATTTGGAGTTCGTCGGGGATCGCAAGTACCACTCCCAACAAGCGAGCAATTTGGCTGGCGAGAAGAGCGACGCCCTCGAGGGTCGACACGGTATATGTGGTCACGCGCAGGACACGGTAGCCGACAACCATCAGGGCGTTCGAGCGCGCGGCATCGCGGGCGGCCAGAGCTGCGCCCTTCTCGGCATGGAACTCTGCGCTATCGTACTCAAGGGCAAGGCGCTCGTCCGCCCACAGGAAATCCGGCTTGACAATGCGCGGCCCGCCGTCTTTCCCGTCAAGCTCAATCACTGCGTTGAGCTGCGGCTTCTTGATTCCAAAGCCCCCAAAATCAACGGGCAGTGTAAGCATAAGAGCAAGTGCTGTTTCCATAGGGGAAGCAGACCCCTCAAGCATGAGATTGGCAACAACGGTGGCTCTTCTCGCCGCGGGACTAGGACCAACGTTAGCGAGAAGAGCACGAAGGCTCTCCGCGGTCATCACGGGTTCACAGTCATAGCTAGCAGCAGGATTACTCAAACCACCAAGGCGATACGTCCCAGCTAATTCGCAGGCCAGCACCGTTGCCGCGACAAGACGGCGCCTTTGCTCCCATTTGAATGGCAACTCGGCAACAAGGTCTGTCGCAGCCCCACCTGTCTCGCGGAGAAGATCGCCTTGTGCCTTAATCGCCTTAGCAAAACCCTCGAGCAAGCCGTCAAGCTTAGCGTATGAGCCGCAAAGCTGTAGGATGACGAATTCCGGCCCGCTCACTACCAGCGAGGGAGCAGCGCGCCGACAGGAGCCGGCCGGAATCGCGCGGCTCCACACATGAAAGGTCGCACCTTTTCCCTGGCTACGAAGACGGCTCTCGGGGACAAGCAGGTCAACAGGGGCCTTCTCGATACCAAATGACAACAGGTCTGTCTGAGCAGCAAGCTCCTTAAAGTCGCTTTGCCTAGATACACAGTCGCCCCACACCGGGAGAAGACGAGTAGAGGAAGGCCAGGGCGGAGTTTCTCGCCACTCCCCGCGCGCCGAAAGCCGCCTGATCACCTCGACGGCAGACTCGCAGCAGACAAAACCGTGCATAGGCGCCTCCCTGATAGAGAAAAACTCCTCACCTAGTCTCTTATTTTGCGTTGCCGAGAATTCCCAACTGGGCTTTTCTCGGCGAGAGGCGCAAAAAGAGACACTAGGTGAGGAGTTTTCCAAGCAGCAAGGGACTGCTAACCCAAAAAGCGTACCTCGGGCTCGAGGGAGACGTCGAACTGGCGGGAGACCTCGGCTTGGACGTGCTCGATGACCGCATGGACGTCGGCAGCCGTAGCGCCGCCGCAGTTGACGACAAAGCCGGCGTGCTTCTTGCTCACCGCGGCGCCTCCTACCTGGTAACCCTTGAGGCCCGCGTCGGTGATCAGCTTGCCGGCAAAGTGGCCCTCGGGGCGTTTGAAGGTCGAACCGGCCGACGGCATGTCAAGCGGCTGCTTCTCTTCGCGCTGGTGCGTGAGGTCGTCCATCGTGGCGCGGATCTTCTCGGGGTCGCCTCGGTCCAGGTCAAACGTGGCCGACAAGACCACCAGGCCCTCGCGCGCCACGCGGCTCGTGCGGTAACCCATCTCGAGCTCATCGGCGCCCAGGTCAACCACGGTACCCTCGGGCGTCAACACACGCACCTCGCCCAGCACGTCTGCCACGCAGCCGCCGTAAGCCCCGGCATTCATATAGCACGCGCCGCCCACAGAACCGGGAATGCCGCAGGCAAACTCCAGGCCAGAAAGCCCCAGCTCACAGGCCATCTCGCTCGCCTCGCGCAGGCCCACGCCCGCCTGACAGCAAATGCAATCGTCCTCGACGGTGACGCCCACAAGGCCATCTGCCACAGCAACAATAACGCCGCGGTACCCCTCGTCAGAAACCAGCAGGTCAGAGCCGCACCCCAGGACAAAATACCGCACACCCGCGTCCTTACAGGCCGCGATCACGTCGCGCACCTCATCGAAATCCTCGGGGATGACGTAGAAGTCGGCCGGGCCGCCTACCTCGAAGGTCGTGTGCTCGCTCATTGGCTCGTCTACCAGCAGGTTATCCTCGCCAACGATGGCACGAAGCTTCCACTCGAGGGGACTGTCACTGTCGGACATCATTTCCTTTCGATCGTCCATCAGGGGATGCGCGCGCAAACAGGCACGTAGCGCAGAGAGTATAGCAGGGCCGTTAACGCGAAAACTATCTCGTAGCAAACCCCTTACGAAAGTGATATAGTCGGCCGCGTCAGTTTCAGGGCGGGGCGAAATTCCCCACTGGCGGTAACTCGGCGTGCGCGCCGGGAAGTCCGCGACCCGCGAATACGCGGTTGACCTGGTGAGATTCCAGGACCAACGGTTACAGTCCGGATGGAAGAAACGAGGACCGCATATGGCCACTTCCACGCACTTTTCGTATGACACGCACTCCACCACCAATACGGGCGCGGCCTGGTCAAACAAGCGCATTGCCGTCACGGCTCTCTTCTGCGCGATGGCCCTTATCTGCAGCTTCATCGAGATTCCCATCTTCCCGCCCGCGCCCTGGCTCGAGTACGACCCCTCCGGCGTGATTGCCCTGGTAGCGGGCCTGGTCTTTGGTCCGGTCACCGGCGCGCTTGTGGCCGTGCTGTCGTGGCTGCTCCACCTGCTGTTTGCCTTCAACCCTTGGGGCGTGCTGATGGCGATCGCCGCCAACGTCGCGCTGGTCGTCCCCTGCTCGCTGGTCTACGGCAAGCTACGCTCCAGCAAGGGCATGCTCGTGGGCATGGGCGTAGGCGCTGTGGTCTCGCTGTCCGTCTGCATCGCGATGAACATCCTGGTCACGCCCCTGTACACCGCCGTCACCGTCGACGCCGTCGTGAGCATGATCGTCCCCATCCTGGTGCCGTTCAACGTCATGAAGATTGTGCTCAACTGCGTCTTGTGTGCCCTGGTGATCAAGCCGGTCTCTAAGGTCTTAAGCAAATAGCTCGGGCGGCGAGAAGAACGTTGAGTAGCAACGACAGCATCGAAGGCGAGAAGTGCGCCGGCGCAGGCGAGGCGGCAGCCGAGAAACCCGCGCTGGCGCGTCTTTCCCACGTGGTCCTAAACTACGGTGCGACAGCAGCGCTTAATGGTGTTGACCTGGCCATTTACCAGGGCGAGCGCGTGTGCGTCCTGGGGGCCAACGGCAGCGGCAAGTCCACTCTGGCGCAGGTACTCTGCGGGCTTCTCGGCCCGGACGAGGGCTCGGTCGAGCTCGTGGGCCGCGCCGTATGCGACGAAGGGGCCTTGGACCTGGACGCCTATCGCCTGGCCCGCCGCGGGCTGGGCCTGGTTTTCCAGAACCCCGATGACCAGATCGTGACCAGCGTCGTGGCCGACGACGTGGCCTTTGGCCCCGAGAACCTGGGCCTTCCGCGCGAGGAAATCGCCAAGCGCGTGGACCGTGAGCTGCGTCGCGTTGCTCTGCAAGACTATGCCGAGAAGGACCCGGCACGGCTTTCGGGCGGGCAACGGCAGCGCGTTTGCATCGCGGGGGCCCTGGCGCTGGAGCCGCAGCTGCTGGTGCTGGATGAGCCCTCGGCATCGCTCGACGTACGCGGTCGCGAGGCCATCCTGCGCGTGATGGGCCGTCTGCAGGCCGCGGGCGCCACCTTGGTACACGTGACCCACTTCATGGACGAGGCTCTTCTCGCCAGCCGAGTCGTGGTCATGAGCCACGGCAAGGTTGCGCTGGACGGCACGCCCCACGAGGTCTTTAGCGAGAAGAACGTGCAGGTTATCGAGAAGCTGGGCCTTGAGCTGCCGTTTGAGATGCGGCTCGCGCGGGCCGTCGCGCGACTTGAAGGCGGCGAAAAGGGCGCGACAGCGGGCGGCCCGGCAGCGATCGCGCGCCCCGGCGGCGCCCTCGCCTGTGCCTTCGAACACGTCTCCTTCTCCTACACCCCCGCCGAGCCCGCCTTGGATAACGTGAGCTTCTCCGTGGCGGAAGGCTCACTGTGCGCCCTGGTGGGCCAGACAGGCTCTGGCAAGTCGACGGCCCTGCGCCTGCTCTGCGGGCTTGAGGTGCCCGACGGCGGCCACGTGTTGATCGGCGGGCAGACCGCCCGTAACAAAAAGGAGCACCGCGCCCTCATGCGCCGGGTGGGCTACGTCATGCAGCACGCCGAGCGCCAGCTCTTTGCGCCCACGGTGGCCGACGACGTGGCTTTTGGCCCCCGTAACTTGGGCTTTAAACCAGACGAAGTCCGTGCCCGCGTTGAGCGCGCCCTGGACTTCGTGGGACTTTCCGCCAAAGCCCAGTCCTCGCCCTTTGAACTCTCGGGTGGTCAGCGCCGCCTTGTCGCCATCGCTGGCGTGCTGGTCATGGAGCCCAGCATCCTGGTCTTGGACGAGCCCCTGGCCGGCCTTGACCCCAAGGGCCGCTGCCTTGTGCATCAAGTTTTGAACCACCTGCGTGAGCAGGGGACCACTGTCATCCAGGTCACCCACTCTATGGAGGACGCCGCCCGATCGGACCAGGTGATCGTCCTTGATAACCGGCGCGTCCTGTTTGACGACGTGCCCGCCCGCGTCTTCACGCGCGCAAACGCGCCGCAGCTCAAGGCCGCCGGCCTGGGCGTCCCGGCGCCCCTTGACTACGCCTGGGCGCACGAAGAGAAGACCGGCCGGCCCTTGGGCGACCCGCTGACCCTTGACGACCTTGCGGCGGCCCTTCTCGCCGACCGCACAAAGAAGGAGGTGCCCCGTGGCCTTTAAGCTCAACATCGGCCAGTACTATCGCGCCGCCTCCCCCATCCACGCCATGGGCGCGCGCGTCAAGATCTGCTGCGCGCTGGCGTGCGTGGTCACGCTCTTCTCATCTGGCAACGCCGGACAGCTTGCAGTCTCTGCCCTCTTTGTGGGGGCAATCGTCCGGGCATCTAAGATCCCGGTGCGGCAAATCCTTGCCTCCATCAGCCCTCTGGTGGGCTTCATGGGCTTTCTCTCCCTCTTTAACCTGTTGTTTGTTCAAAGCGGAGAAGTTCTTCTC
>CAVDXJ010000117.1:0-5427 GCA_963612765.1 Oscillospiraceae bacterium | reverse complement strand
GCCGTCTTGGACGAGGCGGCGCTTGACCAGATCTTGGAGACCGGCGAGGTCCCGGCCACGGAGTAGCACTGCGCCATCCGCGCTTCTCAGCTCAATAAACGCAAGGTAAACCCACAGAAAAGGGGAGAGCATGAACATCACAGACAGCATCCACTACATCGGCGTGAACGACCACGACATCGACCTCTTTGAGGGTCAGTACGACGTGCGCGAGAACGGCATGGCCTACAACTCCTACGTGGTCTGCGGCGAGAAGATCGCCGTGACCGACACCGTCGACGCCCACTTCGTGGACGAGTGGCTGGCCAACCTCGCATCTGTCCTTGGCGAGAAGACCCCGGACTACCTGGTGGTCCACCACATGGAGCCCGATCACTCCGCCGGCATCGCGGCCTTTGCCGACCGCTACCCGGCTTCCCAGATCGTCTCGTCTGCCCCCGCCTTCAAGATGATGCAGGCCTATTTTGGCCGCGACTTTGCCGACCGCCGCGTGATTGCCAAGGAGGGTTTCGTGCTCGACCTTGGCGCGGGCCACAGCCTGGCCTTTGTGGGTGCGCCCAACGTCCACTGGCCCGAGGTGCTCTTCTCCTATGACGCGGCCGACAAGGTGCTCTTCTCGGCAGATGCGTTTGGCAAGTTTGGCGCCAACGACATCGAGGACCCGGAAGGCTGGGCCTGCGAGGCTAGGCGCTACTACTTTGGCATCGTGGGTAAGTTCGGCCGTCAGGTGCAGGCCGTCCTTAAGAAGGCCGCGGCCTTGGACATCGCCGTCATCTGCCCGCTTCACGGCCCTGTCTTGACCGAGAACCTGGGCTACTACCTGGATACGTACAACACCTGGTCGAGCTACGAGCCCGAGGACAAGGGCGTGACCATCGCCTACGCCAGCGTCTACGGCAACACCAAGGAGGCCGCCGAGTTTCTCGCCGCCCAGATCGAGGCCGCAGGCGTGAAGGCCTCCCTTTTTGACCTGGCCCGCGACGACATGGCCGAGGCCGTCGAGGACGCCTTCCGCTACGACCGCCTGGTGCTTGCCAGCGTCACCTATAACGGCGACGTCTTCCCGTTTATGTCGACCTTTATCCACACCCTCGCCGAGCACGCTTACCAAAAGCGCACTGTGGGCCTGATCGAGGCCGGCTCGTGGGCGCCCGCGGCGGGCAAGAAGATGCGCGAGAGCCTGGAGGCATTCACCGACGTTACCGTGCTTTCCACCGTGCCTTGTGTGCGCGGATCGGTGGACGATGCTACAAAGGACCAGCTGCGTGCGCTGGCCGCGGAGCTTTGCCAGAATTAGCGGCGCGGCTTTACCAGAACTAACCGATATTGGCGGATAGCGTCCCTGCGGGGACTGCCCGAAGAGAAAGAGACATAAGGAGAGAGTTTCGTGAGCACCAAAAAGACCCAACTTGCTGGGAAAACGACGGCAAATGAGGGCGGCTTCACCCGGGGGTACCGCCTCTTGTGCGTGTTTCTGCTCGTGGTCCTTGGGTTTTCGCTCGGCGCGTCCGAGTTCATCGTGATCGGCATCGAGCCCGATATTGCCGACTACTACAACGTGACCCTGGCCCAGGCAGGCCAGCTCATCAGCTTCTTTGCCATCACCTACGCGGTTTTGACGCCCGTGCTGGCGCTCACGACGGGGCGTTTCAAGCGCTTTCAACTCTTGGTGGCCTACTCGGTCATCTTCTGTGTGGCCAACCTCGTGCAGGCCATGGCCCCCAGCTTCGAGGTTCTTCTCGCCAGCCGTGTGTTGATCGGCGCGGTCTCGGGCGCCTTCTTGGCCGTGGGCGTGACCTTCATTCCCGAGCTTATGGGCGCGGGGCGCACGTCGATGGTCATCTCGGTGGTCTATGCGGCCTTCTCGGTGGCAATGGTGTTGGCCACGTCTTTGGGTAAGCTCGCGGCCGAGTTCCTGGGGTGGCAGGTGGCGCTTTGGGCCACGCTGGTTTTGGCCATCGTGACCTGCGCGGCATTGATCGCGATTCTTCCCAAGAAGGGCGCCACCGACGAGCCCGCGACCTTCTCTGAGCAAGCCGGTCTTCTTAAGGAGCCGCAGGTCATTACCTGTATCGGCATCTTTGTCTTTGGCGTGGGCTCGACCTACGTGTTCTATGGCTATGTCACGCCCTACCTCGAGGGCGTCCTGGGCATGGACGCGATGTCTGCCAGCGCGACCCTCATGGCCTACGGCGGCGTCTGCTTTGTCTCGAACCTTATCTCGGGCTGGGTCGACGCGCGTTTTGGCATCAAGGCCCTTCTCGCCGTCTTTGTCCTGCAGGCGGCATCCCTTTTGGGCCTTTGGGCCACCGGCGCCGCGATGCCGGCGGGCCTGGTCATGGTCATGTGCGTGGGCCTTCTCATGTATGTGGCCTCGGTGCCGTGTATCAGCATGTTCATGAGGACGGCCAGCATGCGCCACCCCAAGGCTTTGACGCTGGCAAGCTCGCTGGAGCCCATGGCATTCAACATCGGCATCGCCTTTGGCACCTTTGTGGGCGGTCTGGTGGTTTCGGGCCCCGGCATCTCGCAGGTGGGCCTGGTGGGCGCCTGCTTCTCGCTGGTTGCGATGGCCCTTGTGGCCGTGACGCTCAAGATCGCGCACAAGGAGGGCATCCGCCGCTAGCGCTTCTCCCATAACGCGGCCGTGACGCGCCGATGTTTGTACAAACTTCTCCCGTAATCGAGAAATGCGTACAAACATCGGCGCTTTTTTAGAACTGAGAAGCCCTTTTGCACAAACTTCGGCCCAAATCGAGAAATGCCCGGGGAAGTCCCTACCCTTTCAGCTACCCAAAAGGGTAGGGGACGCTTTATGCACATCATCTACCTGCGGCTTTACTTAAAGCTGATTTTCAGTGCCGGTTTGTAATCTCCTTATCAAGGACGCACGGTGCGTCCACTTAAGGAGGTCATCATGAGTTCCGCACAGCTCACCTTCAAGCGCTACGAGACCAAGTACCTTCTCAACGCAGATCAACGCTCCCGCCTCGAGAGCCTCTTTGCTCACACGATGGTCGAGGACGAGCACGGCCCCTCGACGGTTCGCAACGTCTACTACGACACGCCCACGGCCCTTCTTGCCCGTCGCTCGGCCGAGCACCCCTTGTACAAGGAGAAGGTCCGCATGCGCTGCTACGGCGAGCCGCACCCTTATGACCCGGTTTTCGTCGAGATCAAGAAGAAGGCCGACGGCGTGGTCTACAAGCGCCGCGCCCAGCTTCCTCCCGCCGACGCCATCGAGCTTCTGGCCGGCCGCGGGCACCCGCAGACCCAGATCGAGCGCGAGATCGACTGGACGGCCCGCCGCTACGAGGGCCTGCGCGCTATGGCCTACCTGGCCTACGACCGCCTGGCGTACTTCTCGCCCACAGACCGCGACTTTCGCCTGACCCTTGACCGAGACGTGCGCGTGCGCTGGGACGACGTAAGGCTGGCGGGTCCTGACGAGGGCGAGGCCGTGCTTGAGCCCGGCACCTCGATCCTTGAGGTCAAGACCTGCGGCGGGATGCCCTTGTGGCTGGTCGACGAGCTTAGCGCCATGGGCCTTCGCAAGACCAGCGTCTCCAAGTACGGCCGCGCCTGGCAGATGCGCGGCATCGACCAGGTCATCGCCCGTCAGCCACAGATGGTAGCGGTGAGAAACGCCGCCCCCTCGCACCTCGCCCCCGTTTTCCAGACCGTCGCGTAACGCGCGGCGACCGTAAAGCCCAACCAACCCACACCAAAGATTGGACCCGTCATGCTTTCCTCGATCTATTCGACCGACGCGCTTCTCTCGTCGTTTGACCTCACGTCCTTTTTGGCCTGCCTGGCCTGCGCGTTTGCCTGCGGCATTGGCCTGGCCGTGCTCTATAGCATTCGCAGCCGTCACACCTTGAGCTTCGTCTGCACCTTAGGCGTCCTGCCCGCTATCGTGGCCGTGGTGATCGGCCTGGTCGACGGCGACGTGGGAGCGGGCGTGGCCGTGGCCGGCGCCTTCTCGCTGGTGCGCTTCCGCAGCATCCCGGGCAGCGCCAAGGACATCGGCTTCGTCTTTCTGGCCATGTGCGTGGGCCTGGCCTGCGGCATGGGCTACCTTACCTTGGCTCTTCTCTGCACCGTCCTTATCGGCGGCGCCTATACCCTCTTCAATGTCCTAGGCGAGAAGCGCGTGGTCTCTAATCTCGAGCGCACCCTGCGCATCACCGTGCCCGAGGACCTGGACTACACCGCCTTGTTCGACGACGTCCTTGACAAGTACGTGATCAAGCGCACCCTGATGCAGGTGAAGACCGCCAACATGGGCAGCCTCTACAAGCTCACGTACAACGTTGTACTTCGCGCCACGGCAAGCGAGCGCGACATGATCAACGACCTGCGTTGCCGCAACGGAAACATGGAGGTCTCCCTGTCCTTTGCCGAGGTGACCAACAATGAGCTCTAACAAACACCTTGCCCGCGCCGCCTGCGCGGCGGGCCTGGCCCTTGCCTTGGGCGTCGTGCCTCTGGCCGGCTGCTCGACGGCCGCGACCTCCGCGTCCACCCAAGCAAGCACCGCCTCTGTCCAGACCGCCTCGGCAGGGGAGGCCGTGACACTGGTCGACATCAACGACATGGTGAGCGACCGCGACCAGGACCCCTCCTATGACGAGGCCAGCGCCACTAAGATCTTCCTTGCCGGCTCGGGCGCCACGGTAAACGGCGACGGCGCCACCTGCGACGGCTCGACAGTCACCATCACCAAGGCCGGAACTTACGTGATTAGCGGCTCTCTCGAAGCCGGGCAGATCGTGGTCGACGCCGAGGATGCCAAGGTCCAGCTGGTGCTTGCGGGCGCCAACGTAACCTGCGCAGACTCCGCGGCCCTCTACGTGAAAAACGCCAAGAAGGTCTTCCTTACCCTGGCCACGGGCACCACAAACACACTGTCTACCAGCGGCGAGTTTGTCCAGACCGACGACAACACCGTTGACGGCGCCGTCTTTGCCAAAGACGACCTCACCATCAACGGCGAGGGCGCCCTCACGGTCACCAGCGCAGCGGGCCACGGCATCGTGTGCAAGGATGACCTGGTGTTGGTCGGCGGCCAGGTGAGCGTCAACGCCGCCAAGCACGCCGTCCAGGCCAAGGATTCGGTGGCCATCGTTGGCGGCACCTGGACCCTGGTCGCCGGTACCGACGGCATCCACTGCGAGAACGACGAAGACGCCGAGAAGGGCTACGTCGTGGTCGCGGGCGGCACCGTGGACATCACGGCCGAGTCCGACGGCTTCGACGCCGCCAATGTCATCGAGGTCGATAGCGGCGCGATCACTGTGGCGGCCGCAGACGACGGCCTGCACGCCGAGCTTGACCTGGCCATCAACGGCGGCACCGTCACGGTCACCAAGAGCTACGAGGGTATCGAGGGCCAAACGGTTACCATCACCGGCGGCACCATTGACG
>CAVDXJ010000116.1:0-5462 GCA_963612765.1 Oscillospiraceae bacterium | reverse complement strand
CGCGGTCGTCGGCGTCGCCGGTGATGTAGCGCTCGTCCACGCCGTTGGCGCGCATAAGGCGCCACTTGTAGTGGTCGCCGCCCAGCCAGACCTCGGTGATGGACTTAAAGGACTTGTTCTCAAAGATCTCCTGCGGGGAGATGTGGCAGTGATAGTCGACGATGGGCATGCCCTCGGCAAAGTCATGGAACAGCTTCTCGCCCGTCGGCGTGCTCAGCAAGAAATCCTTGTCGTCCATGAAGTTCTTCATTTCGCGTTCCTCCCCGCGCCCTGTGGCGCCACGGATGGGTTAATGACTGAACGCGATTGTAACAGTGTTTTAGGTGAACGTTCACTTCTTCTTAGGATAAACGTTCACTCACAGAGAATTTGCTACCGCTGGCAGGACTTCCCCGCGGGAACTACACACAGCAGGCCCTTCCAAGGCCCCTCCCGGGCCCCGCTTCAAACAGTTTTCCGAAAGACGGGCGCACTGCGGCGTCCACTCGGGCAGCTACGCTATCACCAACCATAAAACCGCAGGTCGCCGCATACCAAAACAGCTGTCAACAAGTTGCATTGTTCAACTGCGCCCGTTTTTCGTCATTTTTGATTTACGGGTGCCGAGAAACTACGCCTCGACGCCGGCTTGTGCGCAGTAGTGGTCGAGGTTGCTGGCAAAAACCAGCTCGGCCGAGCCGCGAAGGACGCTTTGCTCGGGCAGCTGGCCCTTGAGCAGATAGTCGCCCAGCATCGCGGCGCCGCGATAGGCCATGCCCACGGGGTCCTTGTACACGATGTTGGTAAAGATCCCCCGGCGCAAAGCGATGACGTTTTCTGGGAAGAGGTCGCTCGCGATGACCGAGACCTTGCCAACAAGTCCCAGCTCAAGCAGGGTATCGGCCACCAACTCGGAGCCCACGGCAAAGACCGAGCACACAAGCCCCGGCGCGTCCTGGCTGCTCAGGAGCGCGCCCAGCTTCTCGCGCAGCTCATTGGTCTGTGCGTGAGCGCCGTAAAGGTCGCGAACCGCATAGTCCAGCCCGCGCTCGTCAAAGCGCTCATGGAAGACGCGGGCCACGTCGGCATGCGAATCGGCGTGCGGGTCGCCGGCCAGCAGCAGGACCTTCTTTGACCCGGCAACACCCGGCAGCAGGTTCAAGGCCTGCTCGGCCAACAGGTTTCCCGCCTCGGCGTATCCTGCCACCGTGGCGCCGATGCGCCCCGTGTGCGGACGGTCGCCGTCCACCAGCACAACGCCCACGCCCTTGTCGGAAATCTTGGTGAGAAGATCGACCGTCCCCTCCTCGACCGGCGCATAGGCGATCAGACCGTCTGGCGTCTGCCCATCAAGGCACTCTGCCAGCACAGCCTCAAGCGTCGCGGCATAGGACCCCAGCGAGTAGGGCCGCATCTCGAAAGCGATGCCGTGGTCGATGTTCTCCTCGGCATAGCGCTTGACGCCGCGCCACAGGTAGGCAAAGTAGAAGCTGCCCTCTTGCTCCTCGGAAGGCAGACACACAACGACGCGCAGGTCGCGACGGCGAAGCATCGAGGCGCTCTCGTTTCTGTGGTAGCCCATCTCCTCGGCGCAGGCCAGGATCTGTGCCCTCACGGCGTCGGACACGCCAGGCTTGTTAGAGATGACCTTGTGGACCGTGTTGACCGAGACGCCCACTCGCCCGGCGATATCTTTCATGGTCACGCGCGCGCCGCTCACGGATGCTACCCCCTGTTGAGTCAATCGAATTTAACAGGGTTAACGATACTCCAATGTTCGCCGCGCGTCTGCAGCGCCCCGGCAAACGGCACGCGAGAAGACCGCGCGGGGCTTACCCCTGTCCCGGCCGCGCAGAGGTCGCCTCGAGTTTGGGCAGGCGCCTGCTATAGACCACCTCGAGCAGGATGGCGCGGGTGGCCTGCGTGACGAAGGTCGCGCCCATGATGCCCCACAGCCCATAGCCCAAAACAAAGCAGAACACGTAATCGAGAACAACATTTAAGAACGTGACGGTGAAAACCGTGATGTAAAGGGTCTCCTTGGTGCAGTCCATGCACTTGAGCACGCCGTTGAAGATAATCTGCGGAATCTGGAACGGCGTCGTGGCGGCCACGATAAGGCCGGCGATGCAGCCACGCGAGATGAACTCGGCGTCTTGCGAGAATAGGCCGTAGTAGAAGTTGCCCCCGGCAATGTAGACCAGCGCCAAAACGATCGAGCACCCTATGCCGATGCGAAAAATCGTGCGCGTGTAGTGGCGCACGTCGCCCACGTCGCCCTTGCCAAACGACTTGCCCACCAGCGCGATCGACGCCGCCTGCAGGCCGTCGCCAAACGCGAAGTTCACGTTCATGAGGTTCATGGTGACGCTGTAGATAGAGGTGTCGAGCGAGCCTGTACGCGCCGTCATCATGGAGGCGAGAAGATAGCCCACGCGCGTGAGGATGTTCTCCAGGCAGATGTTTTTCCACAGCGAGAAGAGCTCGCGGACGTCCTCGGCGCTGGCCTGTGCGCGCTCGCGCAGGATATAGGGAAGGTTCACGAACTGCTCATCTCGGCGCAGCTTAAAGACCGAGATGCCCAGCGCCACGATCCAACCCACCACGGTCGAGATTCCCGCGCCGATGACGCCCAGGGCCGGGAACCCAAAGCGCCCCTCGATGATGAGGAAGTTCAGCGCGATGTGCACGAGCGTCGAGGCGATGTTGGTCTGCATCGTGACCTTGGTGCAGCCGCATCCGCGAAGCGCCGCGTTTATCAGCATGAACGCCGTGTTGAAGATCGTCGCGCCCATCAAGATCCTAAAGTAGCTCACCGAGAGGGCCATCGTGTCGGCCTGGCCCGAGCACACCTGCATGATCGGCTCGGCAAAGGCGGCGCACAGGATGCCCAGGACAAGCGACGCCACGACCGTCAGTCTCATAGCCGTGACGAGAAGACCGTTGGCCCGGCGCTGGTCCTTGGCGCCCACGGCGTGGGCGACCAGAGCCGAGAGGGCGGTGTTCATCGCGAAGAAGACGCAGTAGACGAACAGCCTCGGCTGGTTGGTGACGCTGATGGCGGCGATCGCCTGCGTGCCCACGCGCGAGATCATGCGCGAGTCGATGATGGACGAGAACGTGTTGAACAGGCTCTCGACGATGGCGGGCACCGCGATGACCCAGATCTCCTTGCGCAGCCCCGCGGCGTGGGCGGCCTTATCGTTTGCCACGTGTGCCCCCTACTCGAACGAAATGCGAACGACGACCTCGCCGTTCTTGCCCTTGCCGCCGCGCGGGCCTCCGCCCTTGCCGCCCTTGAGGTGGTCGAGGGCAGACTTGGGAAGCGAGACGGTCACGGTCATGTTCTCGCCGCACGCGGCGCCGGGGACGGGGGCGCTGGTCGTGCCCTGAACAGGGGCGGTGCCCCTGCCACCGCGGTTGTGGGTGCGGTTGGGGCCGCGGTTGGGGCCGCCGCCCTGGCCGCCGCGGGCGCCCTGGCCACCGCGGGCGCCGCCGGATCCGCCCTGGCCGCCGCGGGCGCCGCCGTTGCCGGAGCCGCCCTGGCCGCCGCCAAAGCCGCGCCTCGGGCGCGCGAAGTTGCTGGCGGTGTAGCCCACAACGGTGTTGTATTCCGGGTCGCACTTGGGCCCGTGGTTGAAGAAGTACTCCTTGAAGTCCTCGGCCACAAGCGGCTTGAGGTCGTCGGGGCGCCTGTCGCCGATGGCGGCCAGGACCTTCTCGTAGCACTCGATGAAGCCGCCGATAAGCTCCTCGGCCCGACCCCACATGGGCGAGACGGGCGCGAGCGCGGTCGGCGCGTCGTCAAGGCGCTCGGCGTGGTTTACGGCGTTGCGGAAGGACCCCAGGTTGTAGTAGCGGTCGAGCAGGTCGGCGAGAAGGGCCTCGTCGTCGAGCAGCGAATGGGCGGGCAAGACGTTCATCTGCTCAAGGGACTTGCCAAAGACCTGCGCCACGCGGGCGCGGGTGTACTGGGTGTTGGGCGGCACCGCGCGGCTGCGGTAGTCGACGGCAAAGCGCGCGTAGAACTTCACGAAGTAGTGGTCGATGTCCTTGAACATCCAGCGCTGGGCGGGCAGGACGTCCCAGTAGTGCATGTTGACGGCCTTCTGGTAGGCCATGACCTCCTCGTCCGTGGTGGCCGGGTAGATCACGCCGCGCGCGATGAGCTGCTCGGGGATCTGGGACTCGATGATGGTGATGACCTGCTGGTAGAACTTCTTGCCAAAGCCCCACTTCACCAGCTCGAAGGGGTCGAGCCCCTCGTCCTTCTCGTCCATGAGTCCGCCGTAGTCGCGAAGCACGCTCTCCCTCAGCATCATGACCACGAAGGCATCCTCTTCCTGGGAGGTCTCGGGCGCCTGCTCGGGGTGGTTGAGCAGGCGGCGCAGGGCGAGAAGGCCGGTCGTGAGCTCGTCGATGTTGCACAGCGAGATGCCGGCGTCGACGTAGCCCATGGCCATGAGGATCTGGTCGACGTAGCTGTTGTCGAGCTTGGGGTTGAACTCCTTGGCCTCGTCCCAATACGAGCGCAGGATGTCGGTCTTGCCGTTGTTGAGAAACGCGCGGATGCCGGCCATGAGCTTGTCGATGCGGTAGTGGCGCTGCTGCATGTCGACCCACGAGAAGCCCGGCAGGTCGCCCGTGTGGACGCTCGCCGTGGCGGCGACATGGATGTGGGCCTTGGGGTCGTCCGAGAGCGAGTAGAGGGTGCTCGCGCAGATGGCGGCCGCCTCGGTGGGCAGGCCGTGGAAGTCGATGTAGAGCTCGGCGTCGGTGCCCGGCTCACGCAGAAGGCTGGCGATAAGGTCCTGGAACAGCGCCACGTCCTCGAAGCCAAGGGACGCCGAGATGGGCACGAACGAGATGGGCACGGCCACATTTTGGCACTGGGGCGACATCCTGTTGAACGAGCCCGTCTCGCTGTAGAGGTAGCGGAAGAGCCAGTCGAGGTCCTCGAGCGAAAGCCCAGCCGCGAGCTTGTCGAACTTGGCGCGCACGGACTTGCCGGCAAACAGCGCGGGCAACAAAGCCGAGGTATCCTTGCAAATCGAGCCCACCAGGGCAACAAGCTCCTCGCGGCGGGCGGGGTCGATCTTGCCCAGCGAGTCGGCGAGGTCGATGTCGAGGCCCATCGCGAACTGCGTCATGCGGTAGCGAAAGAAGTCGAAGCCGCAAAGGTTGCTGACGTCGGCCGTCATGACGTCGATGCCGTCGTTAAGGGCCATCTTGACGCCGGCCGCCGACGCGCCCTTCTCGCCAAGAAGAGAGACCGAGCCCACGACGATAATCTCGTCGATCTCGCTGGCCGAGAGGATCTGCTTGGCCTCGCCCTCGCCCGCGACCAGGGCCTCGCAAAAGCGCAGGCCCTCATCGCCCCTCGTGACGAAGAAGCTGCTGACGTCGCGCCGCTCGGCGCCGCGGATACCGCAGACGAGGAATCTCTTTTTCATGATGCAGACCAATCTCAAACGGTGGGGCTC
>CAVDXJ010000115.1:0-5492 GCA_963612765.1 Oscillospiraceae bacterium | reverse complement strand
AAAAGCCCCGTGGCTTTACCGTGGTATGGCCCGGCTGCGAGGCGACGTTTTTGGCACCGCTGCCTGTGGGCGCCATGAGCGGCATCGGCCATGCGAGTGCGGCGCGCCTGGCCTCGATGGGCATCAAGACCCTGGGCCAACTAGCGCGAGCCGACGTCAATAAGATGCAGGCGGAGTTTGGTGTTGTGGGTCCGCGCATGGTCCTGCGTGCACAGGGGCGCGAAGTAAACGCCGTCGCCAGCGCCTATGAGCCCGAGGAAGTCAAATCGGTCTCGAACGAGCGAACGTTCACGCAAGATCTTCTCGACGAGAAAGATATCGAGGCCGCGATTTGGCACGTGGGAACGCTGTGCGGGCGCCGCTTGCGCAAGAAAGGCCTGGCAGGGGCAACCCTGACCCTCAAGTTAAAATACGACGCCTGCCACGGCAAAACGGCGCAGACCCGCCTGGAGGCCCCCACAGACGACGAGCGGGTGTTTTGCCCCAAGGCTATTGGCCTTTTGCACCAGATTTGGTCGCCGGGTATGCCGGTGCGCCTGGTGGGCGTGGGGCTTTCTCACTTTGACGAGCCCACGGCGCAGCAGATGGCGCTTTTTGGGTCGCAAGACGAGCGTGAGTCAAAGCCGCGACGCGACACGTCTGGGTTGTCGAAGACCACCGACCAAATCCGCGCGCGCTTTGGAGAAGGCGCCGTGTCACAAGGTCGTGAGCTTCGCTTTAGCGAGAAGACCTCGGACACGGCGCCCCAGAACAAGGACTAAGCCGATCTGCTATTGGTGCGGCGCTTAAGCCTCTTCCTCGTCGACGCGGGAAGGCTCGGCCTCGTACTCGACGCCAGCCTCGTCAATGGCGCCCTCGAGGTTGAGCTCGACGCGGGGCGCGTCGCCCCACAGGCGCTCAAGACGGTAGAAGTCGCGCATCTCGGGCGTGAAGACGTGCACGACGACCGCGCCGTAGTCGACAAGGACCCAGCGAAGGCCCTCGCGGCCCTCGCACGAAAGCGGGCTTAAGCCAAAGTTCTTCGAGACCTTCTCGCGAATCTCATCGACGATGGCGTCTACCAGGCGGTTGTTGGATCCGGTGCAGATAACGAAGTAGTCGCAGACATCGGTCTTGCCGGTGAGGTCAATGACGCAGATATCGGTCGCCTTCTTGTCGTCTGCGGCCGTCGCGGCCACCTGGGCGATCTGCAAAGAGGTTGCTGCCATAGATAAAACTCCAAACTAAACGGTTGTGTCTTGCTGCTACGAGCGGGCGCGCCGGAGGGCCCAGCTGTTGTAGATGTCTATAGTACCAGGCCAAAGGTAGCGGTTTGTCTCAATCACATAGACAACGCCGCCGCTAAACGAATCCCAAAAAAGGTCCTCGAGGCTCACCTTGCCAACAAGGTCGCGGGTCTTTTGGATACCGGGCGAGGCCTTGCGGTTGGGCTCTATGCCGTCGGCGACAAAAAGGACCATGTCGAGAGGACCCATCGTTGCCGCGGCCGTGGTATGGACGGCAACGGCCTGCAAGATTTCCTGGGATAGCCAGGGGTAAAGCCCCGGGAGCTCCTTGGCCGCGACCATGCCGTGCAGCAAAGGCTCTACCAGGGAATAGTCGATATCCAAGTCAATGCCCAGGGTTTTGGCGCGCCCAATAAGCTCAGGCGCAGGCACCGCCTTGTCCCAGTCGTGGAGAAGACCGGCAACATAGGCGTCGTATGGGTCGACGCCGTAAAGACAGGCCAGCTCATAGGCCGTCTGGGCGACCCCCAGACTGTGCGTGAAGCGCTTAGGCTTGCGCGACAACTGCGCCTCAAGATCACGAATCAGACCCTGGGCCACACGGCTCTGCTCGGCCGTGAAGGTCGCAGGGACCTTCTGCTGCGGCGCGCTCATACGATGACCCTCCCCGTGTGCCCAAACTTGGACGGGTCGGTGCCGTAGAGGCCCTTCTTCTGGATATAGCCGGCCACGGAATTGGGCACCAGGTAACGCAGGCTCTGAGAAGCGCCAACGCGCTGACGAAGATAGCTCGACGAGATGGCCAACGCGGGGACCGAGAGATACGTCACGTCGAAGGCCAGGCCGGACGCGGCGATGGTCTCCCAGGCCTTGTCGAGGTCGTAGCCTGGGCGCGTCGCCCCCACCAAGTGCGCAAGACGAGCGATATCGGCTGCGTCCGTCCAGGTGACGATCTCGTTGATGGCGTCGGCGCCCGTGATGAAGTAGAACTCGACGTTATCGGGATATTGGGCTCGCAGACGACGCAGGGTCTCGGCGGTATAAGTCACGCCCTCGCGGTCGACCTCGAAACGCGAGGCCAAAAAGTGCGGGTTGTTAGACGTCGCCAAAAGCGTCATGGCAAAGCGGTCCTCTTTAGAGGTGACCTTCTTGTCTTGTTTGAAGGCAGGAGAGCCGGCAGGCATGAAGACAACAACGTCGAGCTCAAGGTCACCGAAAGCCTGCTCGGCGGCCACCAAGTGCCCATTGTGGATGGGGTCAAAGGTGCCGCCCATGATGCCCAGGCGATAGGTACGGCTAGGGTCAGCGCCTAGCTCGGGCAAGTCGCAGCCAGGTGACGTGAGGATTCCGCTCATCTCGTTTGTCCGTTTCCGCGGATAAGGTACTTGGTGGTGGTTAGCGCGTCTGCCCCCATGGGCCCGCGTGCGTGCAGCTTCTGGGTCGAGATGCCGATCTCTCCCCCAAGCCCAAAGACGCCGCCGTCGGTGAAGCGCGTCGAGGCGTTGACGTAGACCGCTGCCGCGTCAACGCCTGCCAGCCACTTCTGGGACGCTTCATAGGACTCGGTGACGATGGCCTCGGAGTGTTTTGTGCCATAGCGGTTGACATGAGCTATGGCCTGGTCAATGTTATCGACGCAGCAGACGCTCATCTTGAGGTCGAGGTACTCGGTACCCCAGTCGTTGTCGGTGGCGGGCGCCATGGCGACTCCGCACGCCGCGGCGACTTCGCAGGCCAACGCGTCGCCAACAAGCTCCACGCCCTTCTCGGCTAAAGCGGCAAGAACGGCTGGGAGAAGGTCTTGGGCGGCACAGGCATCGACGAGAAGGGACTCTGCGGAGTTACAGGTGCCGGGGCGGGAGGTCTTTGCGTTGACGCAGATGTCCACGGCTTTGGCAACATCTGCGGTGCGGTGCAGGTAAATGTGGCAGTTTCCGGTGCCCGTCTCGATAATGGGCACCTTGGCACCCTCGACGCAGGCGCGGATCAGCGAGGCGCCACCGCGCGGTATGATGACGTCGACCAAACCCGTGGCCTCGAGCAACTCGGCCGTCTGTGTGTGGGACGCGTCGTCCGCGACGTACTGAACGGCGTCTTGGGGAAGGCCGCAGTCAACCAAGGCCTGCTGACAAAGGGCGACGATCGCCTCGCAGGTCTGGGCCGCAGCCGAGCCGCCCTTAAGCACGCACGCGTTGCCCGAGCGCAGGCACAGCGCAAAGGCATCGGCAGTCACGTTGGGGCGGGCCTCGTAGATGATAGCCACGACACCCAATGGCACACGTACCTGTTCGATGGCCAAGCCACTGTCAAGCTTGTGACCGCCAAGGACGTGGCCCAGGGGGTCATCCTGCCCCGCGATGCTCTCGAGCGCGCTCGCAATGCCCTCGATGCGCTCGGCCGTCAAGGCAAGCCGGTCCTGCAAGGGGGCGCTCATGCCGTTTTCGCGGGCGCGGGCAAGATCCAGGCCGTTTGCTTCGACGATCGCGGCCGTGTTTTGCCTCATGAGGACGGCGGCGCGGGCGATGGCGGCGGACCTCACGGAAGCCGATGCCGCGGCGACCTGCGGCGCTACATCATGGGCGTGCTGTGCTTTATCGGTGGCTTGACCCATGCCATTCTCCTTAGAAAACGAGAAGCTCGTCTCGGTGCACGGCTGGAACCGCGGCCTCGTCGCCCAAGAAGCGAGCAATGACGTCGAGCTTCAGGCCGCGAACCCTCTGCATATCCTCACTTGAGTATCGCACGACCCCGCGGCCAATAAGGTTTCCGTCAAGATTCGTAACGTTGACCACCTCGCCGCTGGCAAAGTCACCGGACACAGCGGCCACGCCAACAGGCAGGATCGACGCGCCCTTATCCAAGACGGCCTTTGCCGCACCGTCATCCAAGGTCAACGTGCCTCGCACGACCTCGGCCAGGCCGATCCAGAGCTTGCGGCCGTTCTCGTGCCCGGCATCCTGAGCGGGCTCGAAACGCGTTCCCAGGCCCTTCTCCCCTACCACGTCGAGAAGAACGCCCGGGCGGCGGCCCTCACAGATAACCGTGGGGATGCCGGCCGCCATCATCGCGCGGGCAGCGCGGACCTTAGAGGACATGCCGCCGGTGCCGTAGGCAGAGGCGCTGTCGCCTGCCATGGCCGAGATGGTCTCGTCGATGTGGTCGACGCGGCCGATGAGCTTGGCCGTTGGGTCCTTCTGCGGGTTTGCGGTGTAGAGCCCGTCCACGTCGGACATGATGACGTAGAGGTCGGCCGCCACCAGGCCCGCGACGATGGCACCCAGCATGTCGTTGTCGCCAAAGGTGAACTCGGCGACCGAGACGGTGTCGTTCTCGTTGACAACGGGAACGGCACCCAGCTCAAGCAGGCGGCACAAGGTGTTGCGGGCGTTGAGATAGCCGTCGCGGTCCACAACGTCTCGGCGGGTGAGAAGGACCTGCGCGCACGAGATGCCGCGCTCGCGCAGAACCTGAGCGTAGGCCTCGGTCAAGACGGCCTGGCCGGCAGCGGCACAGGCCTGCAGATCAGCGATGTCGGTGGGGCGAGACGAGAAGCCCAGCGCATCCCGGCCGGCCGCGGCAGCGCCCGAGGACACGACGACCACAGACCAACCCTGCGACCTCAACTCGACGATCTGGTCGCACAAGGTCGCAATAAAGGCCTGGTCAAGAGCGCCGTCTTTGTCGACAAGCGTGGAAGAGCCGATCTTGAAGACCAACAGCGGAGCGGCCATCTAAAGATCTTCTCCCTCAATCGCGCCTTCGTCGACGTCAACGAAGTCCAGCTCCTCGGCCGCAGGCTCCTCGGCCTCCTCGCCCTCGTAGGTGAAGGCGAAGCCCAGAATGCGGATCTCGTCGCCGTTGACGGCACCGGCCTTAGCGAGACGAGCGTCCAGGCCGTTTCGCTCCAGGCGGTGCTGGAAGTAAGCGACGGCCTCGTCGTTTTCCCAGTCGGTCTGGACGACCATACGCTCAATGGAGTTGCCCGAGACGCGCCAGGCGTGGCGCTCCTCGCGCTTGATGCGCACGGCGTTGTCGCGGCGCAGGCGGTTTTGCTCCCACTTGGCCGAAAGGTCCTCTTTGGGGGCCGTGGCCTCGATGTGGCTGCGGATCTCGGCCACCTGAGCGGCAACATAAGAGACGAGCTCATCCAGGCCCTGACCGGTGGCAGCGGAAACCGCGAAGAACGGGCGCTCCTCAGACTCGGCCTGGGCACGCAGGCGCTCGCAGGCCTCCTCGGTCTCAGGCAGGTCGCACTTATTAGCAACA
>CAVDXJ010000114.1:0-5497 GCA_963612765.1 Oscillospiraceae bacterium | reverse complement strand
TCGTGTACCCGAGCTGGGCGCCGCGATGTTCGAGAACTACGCGCGCTACATCAACGTCCTCATCTTCGAGACGGCCCACCAGGATGCAAACGAAGGCCTGGTCAAGCTGTGTAACCTGTTGGAGCTTCTCGCCAAGGACGCAGGCGGCGAGAAGCGCCCGGCCACGCGCGTCGAGTGCTCCCAGGAAGAGCTCGCGCAGCTGCTGGCCATGAACCGCGTGAGCGTCGCGCGCCTGATGAGCGAGCTTGCGGCGGCGGGCGTGGTGGCCACGCACCGCGGCTGGGTGGAAATCTTGGACCACCAAGCCCTTCTCGCCCGATGCACCGGCGAGGTCGCACTTTAGGGGCCGCCAGGACACTGGGCCGCCGCGCTCCTCTCGCCAAAACCGCCGCTGCAACCCATATTTTGTCTCACCCCCTACCGCTCACCGAAAAAGCCGCGTCTGCGCAGGTCGCAGGCAAAAATTGACACTGCGACACCTCGTAACCTTGCGTTAACCTGAACTGGTCAGCGCACTTGCGACCAAGGAGGCGGCCCATGGAAAGCCAGCCCAAGCACCTGTCCGCAAACGCCAACCGCGCATCACGGCGCCGCGCCAAAGACGGCGACGCCAATGCCCTCATGCCCAACCCCACAGTTTCTCGCCGCACTTTCTTGAGCGCCACCGCCGTCGTGGGCGCCTTGAGTTTTTTGGGCTCTCTTGTCTCGCCCAAGGGCACCGTGGTCAACGCCTATGCCGACGAGGCCGGAAACACGCACTTCTCCGTCTATGTCCTGGGTAAGGACGAGGTCCCCGTCATGGCCATGCGCCAGACCGCCACGGGCAACGTGGCCGTGGGCGGCGTGAAGGTCACCGTCACATCTCTCTACAACCAAAAGCAGGTCGTCGTCACCACCGGCGACGACGGCTTCGTGCCCGTCCGCATCCGCGACCTGTCCTTCCAGTGCGAGATGGACGACGCGACAAGTTACGCCCTCTTTGCTGACGTCGCAGCCTCGGCCGACGGCTACCGCGACGTCCACTTCACCAAGGAGTACTTGGAGTCGGCCGTCCCCGCGGCAGACGACGGCAGCCGCCCCAACGTCCTCGAGATCCCCATGGAGACAGACGACGGCAGCTCCTACCTGCTGAGCGCTTCCATGGACGACGCCGACATCCTGCATAGCCCGGTCCCCGCGCTGGTCGGCGACTACAGCGACATCGAGCACACCGTCGCCGTCGAGGTCATGTGCGCGCCGGGCTCCTCCTCCAGCGCCGCCGCGGTCTCCCTCATCGTCGACGACGCCGAGTGGGCCTGTGCCACGACGGTCCAGGACCCCGACAAGCCCAACCTCTCCAAGGCCTCTTTCACCGACTACTACCTCTCCAAGATCCAGCCCGGTCAGAAGCTCAAGCTGCGCTTCCAGGTCCCCGGCGAGAAGGCCAGGACCGTGACCTTCCCGATCGAGTTCGAGCCTGCCCTCTCAACGGGCATCGGCACGCAGAAGCAGCAGGTCTCCCCCGGCACGACCTTGACCGAGATGCGCGACGATTTTTGGATGACGTGGTTCTTCGGCGAGTCCGACAACCTGTCGCTTTGCTTCCCCTTCATCCCCGTCGACGTCTTTGGCGACGCGGGCGGCAACCACGGGCTCTCGTTCACCGTCCTCACCTTCCAGCCTTACAAGGAGGTCAACGGCTGGCAGACCAAGCCCGACGGCGTCAAGATGTTCGGCGGCAGGGTCTTCTCGAGCGGCTGGAACAGCTGGAGGCAAAACATCGCCAAGTCGCAGATGGCCTACAAGGAAGCTAACACGATGCCCGACGGCGACGAGAAGTTCTTCGGCGCCTCCAAGTTCTCACGGCAGCTGGCCGTGAACGCCGACGTCTCGATCATGGGCTACGCCAAGAGCGAGTGGGTCGACAAGGTCGCCAAATCGGGCGACACGACGGGAAGCGGCTTTGTGGGCCTCAACGGCAGGCTCGGCATCGACGCGTCCTTTGGGCAGCAATACTGCCTTGCCATGATCCCGTGCTATCTCAACATCGATATTTCCCTGGGGGTCCAAGCGCGCTTTGGTCTCATGATCAAGTTCAAGAACTACCTCGAGAACGTCGAATGGGTCTCGAACGCCCTCTTCTTCCCTCCCGTCATCGTCATCTTAAGCGCCCAGGCCGCCCTGTCGCTGGGTCTCGGGGTTCGCGGAATCATGGGGGCCGGGGTGCGCGGGTACGCGTCGGGCGGCGTCTCGCTCACCATCGGCAGCACGCCTTCCGCCGAGTCCCCCGTTTCCTTCTCCGCCAATGCCCAGGCGGGCCTGCAGATCTTCGTCCAGATCCTCTTCTTCTACAAGTCCTTCCTGCTTTGCCATCCCATCGAGGCGAAGTACCCCGACGACAAGCTCGCCGCCTTTAACAGCAAGGCCCTCACCGACATCGACCTGTCCGACGCCAGGGCCGTCTCGCAAGATGCCCTCATGGCCACCGCGGAGTTCAAGTCGACCGTAAGCGAGAAGGCCGTCGCGACCTTCTCGGTCGAGCAGGACGGCGTCGAGACCACGGGCCTCTCAAACGAGATGCCCGAGACCTACGAGCCCATCCGCGACCACATCCTGGTCGATCGCGCCCCTCTCGTCACCCCGGGCCCTGCGGGCGCCAGCGGCTTCGCCAGTCCCTACGGCGCCCTCGACGCCAACGGGGAGGTACTTCTCGGCGCCTCTTCGTCTTTCACGAGCGACCTTGCGGCCAAGGACCACCAGGCCGCCTTTAGGTCCGTCGGCACCTACAACCCGCGACTGGGCCTCATCCCCGTCGAGCAGGAGCTCATCTACGACCAGGTCTTCAGCAACTCGCACGTGCGCGCCTTCGTAGGCAGCTCCGCCTACACGAACAACCCCGAGAAGAACACCGTCATGGCGCGCCTGGTCACCGTCAAGGTCCCCGACAACGGCGGGCGCTTCTGGACCCGCACCCGCGTCTACGTCTGCCCGTGGGACGCCGAGAGGCGCGAGTTCGGCGCCGAGCAGGTCGTGAACTTCAGGGTCGAGGGCCTAAAGCTCGAGGAGCGCTACGACGTCGACTACGACCTCGACGTCGTCGAGAAGGACGGCAAGGTCCTTCTCGCCATGGCGATCACGAGCGTCAGGGTCTCTGGCGACGAGCCGGTCGTCTGCGACGTGGCCATGGACAGGCAGTTCCTCACCTTCCTGGTATGGAACGTCACCGACAAGTGCCTCGTATGGTCCAAGTCGCTCTACGACGCGCTCGTGGAGCAGGGGCGCTCCACGTACCACCCGCGCGCGGTCATCGAGGGAGATCCCAAGGCGCCCTTCACCTTCCTTAGGCGCATCGCCTGCTTCTACTACTTCCGCAAGGATGTCGCCGCCGACCAGAACGAGGGCATCTACGTCTCGGCATACCGCATGGACGACGCGGTCAAGTACACCTACGGCGATTACTGCGACAGCTTCGCCGTAGGCGGGGCGGACAACGACAGGTTCCTCGGCAACGGCACCTTCGACGTTCTCTGCCCCGACCACAAAGACGTCAACAACGCCCATATTCCGCACCCGTTCTCGGCTCTCGCCTTCCAAGACGACAAGGGCGGCGTCTCGGTTTGCGGGGTCAGGCTCAGCTCGCAGGCGGCCAAGATCGAGACCGTACTCGACCTTACCAACGTGACGTCCATCTCGCCGCGCGGAAACCAAGAGAGCGACACGCTGTTCACCTACACCCTCGACAGCAACTCGCCCGAGGAGAAGCTCAACCACGTCATCAAGTACGACAAGACGGCCAGCAAGTTCATCGCCGTCGAGACCTCTGGCTACACCTCGGACTCCAACATCTTCGCATCGGCCGACGGCAAGCGCCTCTACACCGTGCGCCTGGACGAGGGCCGCGACAACCGGCTGAGCGACGAGGCCCAGGCCCTTCTCGACGCGGGCGCCGAGCTGCAGAGCTCCGCGCACTACTGCCCGGCCACGGGCGCCAACTTTGGCGGCGCCTCGACGACGAGCGACCAGCGCGAGCCGGTCTACCAGCTGCTCGAGTCCCGCTGGATCGAGTCCTTGGGCGCCTTCCACAAGTTCTACCCCATCGCGCGCCTCTCCTTCGCGCCCGACAACACGGCCATTCTCAGCTGCGCGAACGGCCACCGCGACTTCGTGATGGCCAACCTCACCGGCCTGCCTTCGATGGAGGAGGCCGGCGACAACCCCGAGGTCGACGTCAAGTCCGATATCTACCACGTGAGCGTCCCCGACGTCGTGGCCATCCAGTGCGAGAGCGTCACCGTCGGCTCGCCCTTTGCGGCCGCGGGCGACACCGTGACCTACGACGTCGAGGTCTCCAACATCGGCAACTGCCTGGTCAACGGCTTCACCGTGACCCTGCGCGACGGCGACGGCCGTGTGGTGGACGAGAAGGCTTACGACGATTTGCGTGAGTACCTGCAGGTAAGCGAGGAGAACTATCACCCCGTCTACGACGAGGGCGGCGAGGCCGTCGTGGACGAGAACGGCACAATGGTCACGGAGTTCGTCGAGGATATTCGCGACACCTCCGGCATCCTGTGGCCCGGGTTCCTGCGCAAGTACCGCTTTAGCTTCACCATGCCCGAGGGCTACGAGGGGCAGGCCGAGTTCAGCGTCCAGGTGAGTGAGCCGCGCTCCAACCCGTTTGGCAGCTCGCTTTCGGGCGGCGAGGTGCTTCTGGCGGCCGGCAAGCTCTCGATGCCGAACCACCTCTCCTGGCTCGAGGCCGACGACTTCGCCGAGACGCTCTTTGGCGCCGAGCTCCAAAGCATCTGCGACCCGCGCCGGATGCCCTTCTCGCTGGAGCAAAAGGCCGTGTCCGAGGCCGTGGCCTCGAGCTTCTCGGCCGTACCCGCCGTCTACCAGACCGACGACGATATCGACGGGGGCGGGTACGACACCGAGCCCAAGGACGGTACCGACGGCGACTCCGGCAAGAAGCCGGCAAGGGTCAAGGTCCCCCAAACCGGCGACAAGTTGCACTCCGCAAAGGGCGTGGCGGCTGCCGCCCTGGTAACCGCCGCTGCCGCCGGCGTCGTCAAGCACCACGAGGCCAAGCACGAGGACAACGTCTCGTAGCCGCTGCCCACCCGGCTCCAATCCGCAAAACCGCCGCCCGTCCCCACGACGAGCGGCGGTTTTCTTGCACGCGCAAACAAAAAAGTCGAAAGACGGGCGCACTAGCGGATTCAAGCGAGTAGCCCCGCATTTTCGCCTTCAACCAACTGGGATTTCTCGGCGAAAACAGCGGGGCTACCCGGAAGTTGCGCTTAGTGCGCCCGTCTTTCGTAAAAAGTGCTGCGCTACCCCTACTTACCCGTCTTCTCGCGGTTGAAGTTGATGAGGCAGCCGGCCTTGACGATGGCGCGCTCTTCGGGGGTCATCGCGGCGATATAGAGCTTGACCTGCTCGCAAGCGCCGTCGGCACGCACCACGTAAGCCGCGATGTCGTCCAGCTCGCCGTCGAGCGCCGCGCGGATGCCGG
>CAVDXJ010000113.1:0-5571 GCA_963612765.1 Oscillospiraceae bacterium | reverse complement strand
ATGCGGTCGAGCTTGACCTCGGCGGTGTAGGTGTTTTGCTGCAGGGCGTTGGCAGTCTCGCGACGCGAGGCGTCGATCTTGGATTCAAGGCGCTGGTCAGCTGCGGCAACGGCCGAGTTCACCGCGTCGAAGTGCGTCTTGTTAAGCACGCGGTCCTGGCGCTGGCCCTCTTCCAACGAGGCCACCCGCTTTTGCCCAAGCAGCGCCACCGCGGCCGCCACCAGCGAACAAGCCGCCGAAACTCCAACAAACACCAGCACAACCGCGTCCATCCGCCGGCCTCCAATCGCCAAGGTTCAACCCGGCCATTTTACCGGCTTTACAAGTGCAAGAGGGGCCCGGCAACCGTTTTGCCCGCAGCCCTATCCAAGCTCCGCGACGGCCTTCTTAAGGACCTCCATGTCGATCGGCTTAGACACATGGGCGTTCATGCCTGCCGCAAGCGAGGCCTGGATATCCTCCGAGAAGGCGTTGGCCGTCATGGCGATGATCGGCACGCTTGCCGCCCGCTCGTGCGAGCTGGCACGAATCGCGCGCGCCGCCTCGTAACCGTTCATGACAGGCATCTGGACGTCCATCAAAATCATGTCGAAGTCTCCTGGCTTCGATCTCTCAAAGGCGTCGAGAAGCTTCTTGCCGTTCTCGTAAATGGTGCAGCGAGCGCCCTCGACCGCCAAAAGCTCGGCCAAAATCTCGGCGTTTAGCGCGTTGTCCTCGGCGCACAGGAACTTGATGCCCTCAAGCGACGCCGCGGCCGCCCCGTTGTCCGCGATCCTGTGCTGCGGCCGGGCGCCGTCATCCGCAACCTCGGCGATCTTCATGTCGAGAAGAACCTCGAAGCGGCTACCCCGGCCCTTCTCGCTCGTGACGTTGATGACGCCGCCCATGAGCTCGACCAGGCTCTTGGTGATCGCCATGCCAAGGCCCGTACCCTGGACTTTATTGGTAAGCGAGCTCTCTTCGCGCGTAAACGCGTCAAAGATCTTGTCCTGGAAATCGGCATCCATGCCCACGCCGTTGTCCTCGACCACAAGGCACAGCTTGGCGTAAGCCGCAGAGCTCGCCGGGCGCTCCTCCACGGTAAAGAGGACCCTGCCGCCGGGTTGCGTGTACTTGACCGCGTTAGACAACAAGTTGCTCACGATCTGCATCAGGCGAACAGCATCGCCTCGCAGCCACACGTGCTCGATGTCTTTAGTCACCACCTCGAACGTCTGGCCCTTCGCGTCGGCCTGCGGGCGGAACATGGCCTCGACGTCGCGCGCCAGGTCGACCACCGAGAAATCCGCGACGCTAAGGGTCGTCTTGCCCGACTCGATCTTGTTCATGTCAAGAACCTCGTTGAGGATTCCCAACAGGGCCTGGGAAGAGACCTGTATACGGCTCACGTACTCACGCACGCGGCTCTCGTCGCCGGCGTCGTGCTCGATCAGCGCGGCCAGGCCAATAATCGCGTTCATGGGCGTGCGGATATCGTGGCTCATGTTGGCGAGAAACGCCGTCTTGGCCTTGTTCGCGCCCTCGGCCGACTGAAGGGCCTGGGCCGTGACGTCTTGGGCCTCTACCAGCTCTTTATTGAGGGCCTCGAGCTTCCTCATGCCCTGCTCCTGTTGAAGCAGGATATCCTTTTGGTACTGGACCCGCTGGTCAGTGAGCCCCTTCTTCCATAACGCAAGGAAAAGCGCAGCGAGCATAAGAATCATGCCGCCGGCCATCACCAACGTCGACTGGAGCACCGTCTGCTGATATCCAGAAAGGGCGGTGTCGACAGTCGCCCTCGACGCGATGCAGACAATCGTGAAGTTGCTGTCCTTGATCGGGGCGTGGCCCAAATAGTACGCGCGCTCGCCGCCGTAAAGACGCGTATCGCTGGTGCGCTCGTCAAAGGCGACCTGCAGGGACTCAAGCTCCTCCTGCGACAGGGCACCGTCCTTTACCAGGTGTTTGAACAAATTGTAATTTTGGAAGAGCTTCTCGTCGATCTGGTTGGTGTAAACGACCTCGCCGTCGGCGTTGAGCATGAAGAGAAAGGCGTCCCCGCCGTAAGCGTAAAGCCCGAGCGCAGAGTCCATCACCGAGCGATCGACCAGGGCGCCGATCGCCGTGAAGGTCTGGCCACCCAGCTCGTAGGCCTCGCAGGGAATCGCGATCAGGAACTTGCCCTGGGATGACTGGCCGTCGTTGTACGTGATGAGCTTGGCTATGCTCTGGCCGCTCTTTAGGGCATTGAGCAGCGGGGTCGAGATGTCAAGGCGGCGCTCGTTGCCATCGATGGTCATCGCCGCGCCGTTGTCCTTGATAAAGAAGACCTTCCAGCTCGCCCCCTCCTCAAGGGTGTTGACAAGGCGAACAAGGCCCTCGTTGGCGAGAAGGTCGGCCGAGCCGTCGGCCTTGCCGCGGGCCGCATATCTCTCGATCGTGCGCAGGCGGCTGTAGTAGTTCTCGACCTGCAGCTCGTAGGTCTGCTCGACCTGCTCGACAACAGCCTGCATGCTTGTCTCGCCGTTTTGCTGGATCGCGGCGTCCATCTGCGCAAAGAGCGTACGGATAAAGACGACGGCGCAAACCACGAGGGCGGCCACCAAGAGGGGAATCGCAACGCGGCGCAGCTTTACCGGGGATGAAGTACGGGCGTTTTGCATCTATCCGCGCACCTCGATGTAGTCTTGCGGCTCGGCCGGCTGGCGGCCGCTCGCCAAGGCGCGGGCCCAGGCGCCGGGAAGGGTGACGTCGCACTTCGACGCGGGCGCCGCGTCGTTCAAGGCAGACAGGACTCCGCTGGTCAGAAGCACCGAGAAGGTCTTCTCGCCGTCGATTGAAGCGCCGTCCACCTGCACGTCATCGAGGTCAAAGCTCGTGTTCACGGCCACGGCCGATGCGTCTGCCGCCCGGACGACGAGCTTCATGCCAGACGCGACGGGAAGGTCGTAGACCGTCGACGGAGAAAAGACGTCGCCCTCGCCCGCCAGGACCCGACGCACCAGGTCCTTGACCTGCGCACCCGTGAGGTCGACAAGGTAGAGAGCCGGCGTCTGGGTGCTGGCAACCAGCAGAGCGGCGCGGGTATCCGAGTAGGTACCCTTGTGAATAGGGGCCGTGAAGCAGTAGAACTGCCCCAAAGCGAGCTGGGCGGCCATCTCCTCGCACAACGTGCCCAGGATGGCCGAGGCGGCGTCGCGTCCGCAGCGCCCGTTGAGATCCAGGGCATAGTCGTTCTCGAAGGTCACGGTCGCGCCGGTCGCGGCCGCCTCGCCGTTGATGGCCGTGCGGAAGGCCTGGTAGGCCTGGGTGACGTCCATCTTTTGCGTCAGCAGGCCGGTCACGGCCTTGACCGACGCCGAGAAGGACTTCTGAGCCGAGTAGCGAATGTAGTACTGGTTGTTCTCGACCTCGCCCTCAAGTCCCACCATACCCTCGGTGATGGGGGCGACGGCCGGGTTGAACGAGATGACGCCGGCGCCGTTGGCGATCAGCTTCTGGCCCTCGGCGTCAATCATGCAGTCGACGACCGCCAGCGCCGCAGACAGCTTCTCGGTGTCGTTTTCCAGGTCTTTGTTTAACGCGACGTGCAGAGAGGGGGTCATGTAGACGTATCCCTCGTTGGATGTCTGCGAGAAGTACGGCACGGGGACCAGGGTCTTGCCGGGCATCGCCTCTTTGCACTGCCTAAAGTGGATGGGCGAGCCGTGGAACATCGCGGCCTTGCCCTGCGTGAACTGCTCCATCGCGGCGGTGGTGTCGACGGCAAGGTCGTCGGCGGTGAACTGGGAGTCGGCGAGCATCTTGGCCGCCTGGGTGAAGAGGCGGGTCCAAAGCGCGTCGTCGAAGTCGATGTCGCCCTGGGCGGCCTCGGCCTGCGCCCTCCAGGTGATGCCCTCAAGGCTGGTAAGCTCGCCGATGCCGCCGGCCTGAATCATCTCGTGGCTCGACCAGTCCTGCGCAAGGTCGAGGGCGTAGGGCTTGATGCCCCTCTCGGCAAAGGCCTGACAAACCTGGGCGTACTCGTCGTAGGTTTGGGGAATCGAGAGGCCCTGCTCGTCGAAGAGGGTCTTGTTGGCGAAAATCGTTTGCGGGATGCCGCAAACAGGCAGCCAGTTGACCACGCCGTCCTCGCCCTTGTAGTACTGCAGCGAGTACGACGAGAACTTGGTGACGACGTCGTAGGAGTCAAAGTCAAGAAGGTGCGGGCGCAGGTCGCGGGCCTCGGTGCCGGCAAAGCGTCGGACGGTGATGATGTCGGGCAGCTCGCCGTGCTCGAGCAGGTAGCTGTAGAGATCGACGTCGTTGTTGCCAGCGACGAACTGAATCTCTTTGCCGGGGAGCTGCTCGCGGATGTAGGGGCCCAGGTCGCGGATGAGGTCGGTATCCCACAGGTAGACGGTCAGCGGGTTTTTACCGGCGGACACGGCGGCCGAGGCACCCTTCGCGCCGGACGCGGCCTGCGAGCAGCCGCCGAGCGTCGCCGGAGCGGCAGCCGCCAGCGCGGCGAGAGTCGCCTTCGCGAGAGTTCGTCTCGTCATGTTTTTGCCCACTGAACGCCCCTGTTATGTCCATACGCAAGAAAGCGCCGCGGGCAGCAGCGCTTTCTTGCGATCGCAGCTGGCTGCCATCTCACAGGCCCTTTAGCTTTGCGTCCCAGCCTTTCGGCTGGTTTGCCTATATAAAGTTAACCTTTCAAGTATATCGTATCTCGCCCTGGCCACGGGGCACGAGCGGGCGAGGGGGCCGACGCGGGCGGGCCTCCTACTGGTAGCTCTCGGCCAGCTTCTTCCAGGCGGGCATCGAGTTAACGATGGTCTCGTAGCTCACGCAGTAGCCCACGCGCACCCAGCCGGTGCAGCCAAAGCTGTCGGAGGGCACGGGGAGAAGCTCGAGGGCCTTCGCACGCTCGAAGAACGCGTTGGCGTCGGGCTCTAAGGCCTTGACCCACAGGTAGAAGGCGCCTTGGGGCTCGATGTACTCGTAGCCTAACTCCGAGAGGCCGCGCGTCAGGGCCTCGCGGTTCTTGGCGTAGGCGTCGACGTTGCAAGGCTCGTCCACGCAGTCGATCACGACGCGCTGGAAAAGGGCCGGGGCGCAAACAAAGCCCAGCTTACGGCCTGCGCCAGCCACGGCGGCGAGAAGATCGTCGTGGTCGGGGTTGGTGGGCGGCACCAAGATCCAGCCCACACGCTCGCCGGGCAGGCTCAGGCTCTTGGAGTAGGAGTAGCACACGATGGTGCGGTCGTAGACGGCAGGGACCCAAGGAACCTCGGCGCCGTAGGTGACCTCGCGGTACGGCTCGTCCGAGATGAGATAGATCTGGGTGCCCTGCTCGTCCTGGGCCTCGTGCAGCGCGGCGGCCAGGTCTTCCAGGTTCTGGCGCGAGTAGACCGAGCCCACCGGGTTGTTGGGCGAGTTCACGATGACGGCCTTGGTCTTGGGCGTGATGGCGGCGGCAACCGCGGCGACGTCGATCTGGAAGGTCTTCTCGTCTGCCATGACCTCGACGCAGGTGGCGCCGGCGGTCTCGATCCACACGCGGTACTCGGGGAAGTACGGGGCGATGACGATGACCTCGTCACCGGGGTT
>CAVDXJ010000112.1:0-5713 GCA_963612765.1 Oscillospiraceae bacterium | reverse complement strand
GCCGCCGCCGGCAACAGCGTCTGGATTGCCAGGTTGGGCATCGCTTGCTCCTATGGGTGTTACTCGATGACCAGGAAGTCCATGAAGCCGGTGATGTCGAAGATCTCCATCACGGCGTCGGCGACGTTGGTGAGGCGCATGGAGCCCTGGTTGTTCATGGTCTTCTGGGCGCGAAGGATCAGGCGCAGGCCGGAAGAGGCGACAAACTCAAGACCGGAAAGGTCGAAGACAAGGTCCTTGGCCTGGGGCAGGACCTCGTCGAGGACGGCCTCGAGCTCGGGGGCGGCGGCGGTGTCGAGGCGGCCGGAGAGGGCGAGGGTAACGTTGCCGCCGTCGACGGTCTTCTGGATATCAAGAGCCATTTTTGTTTCCTTTCTTTTGTGGCGGGGCCGGGCGGCGCGGGGCCGCGGGCTTCTCGCCGTTTTCACAGGGTGAGGCACCGCGCCGCAAGGGCGTGGCGTCGTAAGAATCAAGTATCGCATTTTTGGACCGGCGTGAACGGCATGTTTTGCACGTCCTCGTTACGTTTTACGCCGCCGCAACGTAACTTAGGCGTACTTTAGGCCCCTCGGCAGGGTGCACGCGGGAGATTTCCGGGTTTAAAACGGCACGCGGCGAGTAGCCAGAGGGGTCGCATCGACGTTTGCCCAGTTGGCCGGCGCCCTAAATGCGCTCGCTACTTCCCTGTCCCCGATTTAAACCCGGAAATCTTCTTCGGGCGTCCGGCAGGGGCCACCTGCCACTCGAATTCGAGGACTTCCTTGCGCAGTTTTGCCTCGGCGCGGCGCTCGGCGTCGCTCTTCTTGCGCATCTCGCGGCCCAGCTTGCCCGCGACGAGGCGCGCGATCGCGTCGAACTGGCGCCGGGACGTGAGCTGGTCGTTGGTCATGGGGACGACCTCGATGCCCATGAGCTCGAGAGCCGCCTGGCGGGTGAAGTCCGAGAGCTGCTCGTCGCGACGGGAGTGCCAGGCCTTGCTGTGACACTCGAGGTCGATGCCCTCGGGCCAATATAGGTCGCAAAAACAGGCGCTTCGCTCGGCGATGAGAGCGGCGTCGGGCGTCAGGCCGATACGCTGGTTGTGCGCAAGGCCGCCAAGCCCGGCTCCGCCGTAACGGCAGGGCAGGCCAAGCAGGATGCCGGCCTTTGCCTCGAAGGGAGACGCGGCGTCGGCAACGACGAGCTTGGCCACGCGCTCGAGCTTCTTGCGCCCGCGCGCACTGTCGCTCATCGTGGCCTGACGAAGGAGCTCCCCCGGCGTGGTTATGGGCTCGCGGGCCCACAGGTCGGTAAGCTTGCCGTCGGCATCAAGGCATGGTGACCAGCCGCCGATCGCGGGCAGCTGCCCCGCGGCGCAAAGCCGCTGGATAATCCCCGCGAGGGGCGCGGAAGTATGGTAAGTCGCGTAGCTGCCGCACAACTCGGTGGCCATCATCAGCGCGCGCCCAAGACTCGAGGTGGCGGCAACCTGCTGCAGGGCAAACTCCGGTGAGGCGACGCGAAGGTCCTCGGCGACCTGCCGCGTGGACCCCGGCACAAGCGCAAAACTCCAGAGGCGCGGCCTCACGAGCTTGGACGCGCACAGCTCTCCCTTGCTGGTGGTCAGGATATCGAACGGGGCGCCGCCGCAAAGCGCGAGGAGCGGGGCCACGTCCATGAGGGCCCGGTAGTCCCGGCCCGCGTTTCCGCAGTGCTTGAGCTTGAAGGCCTTTTGGGTATCGGCGAAGCTCTTTGAAAGGGCGTCCAGGTCCTCGTCGGTAAGGACGCGCGCCAGGCGCGCATCGGCCGCCGGCGAGCACGCCAGAAGCTGCACGACCGGCGGAACCCGCCAGTAATTGAGAGCCGTTATGTCGCAAGTGACCGTATCCATGCGCCGAGGCTATCAGGTCGCGCGGAGTTTCACGGCTTGAATTCGGCCAGCCCGGCCAGGCAATCGGACGAGCGTCGCGTTTCCCCAGTTGAGCGGTGACGAGTGGCGCGGGCGAGCCCCTGCCGGGAAAGCGGCGCAAGATTTCCGGGTTTAAATCCGGGTTGGGTGAGTAGACGGTGGCATTCAGCCTTCGCCCAACTGGGAAAACATGGGCGAGAAGGGCTTGGCTACTCGGCGGGTCGCGGTTTAAACCAGGAAATCTCGCAGGGCATGCCTGGAGAGGCGCGTTCTAACCCCTTGGATCGTCGTCGGAGGACTCGTTGGCCGCGCGGCGCCTCTCGTAAGCGAGAATCGCCGCGCCCGCCACGCCAAGCGCCAGCGGCATCACGGGAAGCTCGTCGCCGGTTTCGGGCGTCGCCACCTTCTTGCGCGCTTGCGACGCCGCGTTGCCGCCCGCGGCATTTCCGACGTTCCCGCCAGGCACCGTCCCTGCGCCGGAACCGCCGCCCTCGCCGTCAGGCCCGTCGCCCTTCCCGGGCCCGCTGCCGTCCTTCCCGGACCCATCGTCCTCGGCCCCGTCGCCGCCGTTTCCGTCGTCCTCGGCCCCGTCGCTGCCGTTATGCCGGCGGCGTGCAGAAAGCCGCGGCGAGAGAAGTTGGTCATGGGTGGCTCCTAAAGCTCGAAGTGGGCAACGTCTCCCCAGTGGCGGCGCAGGGTAATGTCGGCCGTGAGGTCGGAATTGTTGTAGACAATCGACCACTGGGTATTGCTCGTAACGTCGTTGGGATTGGGGTCCTGGGACGCGGCGCGCAGGGCTTCCCAAGCAGTGCTGGCATTGTCGTCCGCGTTGGCGTCAAGCACCGACTCGATGGCTTCCCAGCGCTCTTTGCCGTGGCCGTAGATCCCGTTCTTTTGGTTGGGCAAGACCTGATCGGCATAAAGGGCGTAGAAGTTGGTGATGGCGCGCATTGGCGTGGCCTTGAGGGGGCGCGAGGTGTCGGCGGGATCGTACTCGATAACGCGACCGTCTCCCGAGGCGTCGGTGATATAGAAGTGGTAATCACGGCCCGAGCTGGCAAACATGTCGTAGCCCTCAAGCAGGGCGACGGCCTCCTCGGTACTCGCGGCCTTGTCCAGGACCAGACGAATGGCCAGCGTAGTGGCTATGGTCTGGCGGTCGGTCTGCTGGTTTGTGGGCTCGGAGTCCAGCGTAAGGACAGCGATCGAGACGCCTTTCTCGTTAACGCCGTCCAAGCAGATGAACGGCGCCGTGAGGCAGGCAAGCCGAGCCTTAACGCCGGCGGTCGCCTGGTCGGCGGCCACGTTGTTGAGCGCAGCAAAGCCGATGGAGCGGTACCCGTCCTTGGGCGAGCAGCGCACCAGGAGCGCCGAGGTATCAAGCTTGAAATCGTAGTTGCGGCCCATGAGGGTTCCGTCCGAACCCTGAGCGGTAAACGCGCTGCAGCTAAAGCTGGGTGCCTTCATGCTAATGGGCAGCAAGGGCAGGGACTCATGCAGGACGGCATCGATAAAGGTCTGGTTGTCTGTTATGCCCGAGTCGATAACGTTTTGCAGGCTGTAGTCGTAGGCCACGTCCATGGTGTAGAGGTCGTATCCATCGTCGTAGCTAGTCACCCTTGTGATGGATGACATGGTCTTGATGCGACTGGCATAAAAGATGCCAAAGGCAAGAGCTGCGGCAACAAACACAAGCGCCGCGCCAATAAGGACGCCCTTTATGACTTTCACGGCGTCTCCTTCCCCCGGGAGTACGAACTTCTTCATTCTGCTTTCAGGAAAACGGTTCGCCTAGTGCCGCTGGAGGGCCAAAACGGCCAAAGTGAGCCGGGGCATAGGGCTTTCAGGGGGCCGCGACGAAGGACGTGGGAGATTTCCTGGTTTAAATCCGGGTTGGGTGAGTAGACGGCGGCATTCAGCCTTCGCCCAACTGGGAAAACGTGGGCGAGAAGGGCTTGGCTACTCGGCGGGCCGCGGTTTAAACCAGGAAATCTCGCACACGCTGTCCGGCGGGGCCGCGCGGGCACATAAAACCCCGCCTGCCGGGGGTACGGACAGGCGGGGCTCCCGGGGAGGGCTATCCCTGTGCGCTACTTGCGGGCGCGCCTAAGGGCCAGGGCGACGCCGGCGAGGATCAGGGCGCAAGCGCCGAGAAGAGCCGCGACGGTCCAGGTGACCTGGTCGCCCGTGTAGGGGGTGGACGCGTTCGTGCGGACGGTCTTGGTGACGACGGTCTGCTTCTCGACGACCGTGGGGGTCGGGTCGGGCTCGGGCGTAGGAACCACGGGCTCGGCGTAGGTGTTGGTGAAGGTCAGGGCGCGGTCTTCGTCGCCGGCGACCTCGGCCACCAGGTGGCCCTCGCCGTCGTCGGTCACGGTGACGATCACGTGGTGCTTGGCCTCGTCGTAAGTGACGTTGGCCTGGCCGTCGTTGACCTCGTAGACGTCGTACTCGTAGGTGCCGGGGGCACCGAAGTCAAGCGCGTCGAAGGTCACGGTGCCGTCGGCCGCGTTCTTGGCGGTGAGCTCGATGCCCTCGCCCACCAGCTTGAAGGTGAACTGACCGTCCTTGAGCTCGGAGCCCTTGAGGACCTTGGCCGCGCCGATGACCACAGACGTGGGCTTAGCCACGTAGCTGTTGGTAAAGACGACGTCCTGTGCGTCGGCTACCTTGTGGGTAACCGCCAGGGTACCGTCGCCGTTGTCGGTAACAACGGTGTCTACCTGGAACGTCGTGCCGTCGTAGGTGACGCCGCCCTCGGTAAGGCCGCCGCCCACCTCGCGCAGAGTGTAGTGGTGCGTGCCCGGCTCGGTGTAGGTGACGGGAGCCATGCTCACGGTTCCGTCAAGGCTGTTGGAACCGCGGGCCACGACCTCGTTGCCCTCAACAAGCTCGAAGGTAAAGTCGCCGCCGGTCAAATCACGGCCGATCATGTGCTTGGTGACGTCGATCTGGTCGGTCACGCTGGAGGTCACGGGGACAACGTCGTAGCTGTTGGTAAAGGTAAAGGCAGGCTCGCCGTCCTCGCCAACAAGCTCGGCGGTGAGGTGACCCAGGCCGTCGTCGGTGACCTTGATGCTCACGGTCTTGACCTGGGTGTCATTGGTGACGCCTGCCACAGAGCCGGTCTCGGTCACGGTGTAGACAAAGGTGTAGGAACGGGTGGCCGGGGTGCTCGCGTCGGCGGCGGGCACGGTCTCGCTCGCGCGCTTCGCCGCAGAGAAGGTCGCGGGCTTGAAGAAGGACAGCGCGCGGAAGAACGCGGCGGGCTGGGCCTCGAGGGCGCCCTCGGTCACAGGCTTGACCTCGGCGTCGTTGGCGGTCTCGGCCTCGACGTCGCTGCTGGCAACCGGGACATCAGAGACAACAGGGGTGCTGAGAAGAACCATGGGCTCGGGATCAACCACGGGTTCGGCCACGGTCTCGGCCACCACAGGCTCCTCGACCTGCTGCTCGTTTGCAACAGGCGCCTCGACCGCGGGTTCGTCGGTCGCGGGCTCGTCGGTCGCGGGCTCGCTGACCCGGGGCTCGTTGACCTGGGAGACGGGCTTGGTCTCGTCAAGGGCCACGGCGTCGACCGCAGGCTCGTCAACCTCGGCGTCCTTCTCGTCGACCTCGGCGTCTTTCTTATCCTCGGTCAGGCCCAGGGCGCGGTTGAGGTCGTCAAGGGTGAAGCTGATCGCGCCAAAGTCGATATTGCCGTTGGCGTCGTTGGTTGCGGTCACGCTGGTGGGCAGGGGCGCCGCCGGGTCGTCGGACGCGATGGTAAAGGTGAACTTGCCGGTAATGTCGTTGGGGGTCAGGCCCTCGTCGTGCGTAAGAACC
>CAVDXJ010000111.1:0-5719 GCA_963612765.1 Oscillospiraceae bacterium | reverse complement strand
ACGCGCACAAAGGGCGCCGTGTTGCGCAGCGAGTCGGCCACTTTGGCGCAGGGGCGCTGGCCCAAGGCGCAAATCACGGTCTGTGCGGGCAGCTCGACGCGCTGACCTGCGGCGTCTTCGCACACGACGCCGGCATCGCCCACCTCGACGCAGCGCAGGCCGCAGCGGGCGTCGACATAGCGGTCCACCTGCTCCAACAGCAACGGGCGGTGACGCACGTTGGCATCGGGCGCCAGGGCGTCGCGCATCTCAACCAGGGTAACCTGCTTGCCGCATTTACCCAGGTGAATTGCCAGCTCGCAGCCCGCAAGGCCGCCGCCCAGCACCACCACGCGCTCCCCCACCTCGTCTTTGCGCAGGTAGTAGTCGGTGGCGAGAATGACGCGCGGGTCGCGAAGGCCCGGGATGGGCGGCACCAAAGGCGTCGAGCCCACGGCCACGATCAGCGCGTCGGGAGCCCACTGGGCCACGAACTCGGGCGTGACCTCGCAGCCGCAACGCAGCTCGGCGCCCGCCTCGGCGGCCAGGCGCGCGTAGGTGCCCGCCAGCTCGTACATCTCGTGCTTGAAGGGGATGGCCTGCTCGCCCTTTAAGACGCCGCCCAGCTCGGCGTCCTTCTCGCAAAGCAGGACCTCGTGGCCGCGACGGGCCGCGGTGTAGGCCGCGTACAGGCCGCCGGGGCCACCGCCCGCCACCAGGACGCGACGACGACGCGGCGCGGGCGCGACCTCGAAGTCCTCGTCCTCGCGGCCGATCAGCGGGTTCACCGTACAGCGGCGAGTCGACGTCGCGGCGCGCTCGGCCATGCAGGTGAAGCAGCGCAGGCAGCGCACGATCTTCTCGTCTTGGCCGCAAACCACCTTACGGGGCAGCTCGGGGTCGGCCAGAAGCGCACGGGCCATGTAGACCACGTCGGCTTGGCCGCTGGCCACGATCTCTTCCATCTGCGCGGGGTCGTTAAGCCCGCCGATGGTGGCCACAGGCACGCTGACGTGCTTCTTTATCTGAGCCGCCAGGTAGACGTTTCGCCCGTGGTCCTCGAACATCGAGGGGTGCGTGAGACCAAAACCGCGCTGGTAGGTACCCGCCGAGACGTGTAGCAAATCGACGCGGCTCTCCAGCGCCTGCGCGATCCGCACGCCCTCGTCCAAATCGTAGCCGCCCTCGAAAAACTCCGAGCCGCTCATGCGAAACTCGATGGGAAAGCGCGGCCCCACGGCGGCGCGCACGGCGTCCAGCACCTCGCAGGCAAAACGACAGCGGTTCTCAAGGCTGCCGCCGTACTCGTCGGTGCGATGGTTGAAATACGGCGAGAGGAACTGGTTGATCAGCCAGCCGTGGCCGCCGTGAATCATGAGCATACGAAAGCCCGCGCGGCGAGCCAGACCGGCGACATGACCATACGCGGCCACAATCTCGCGGATCTGCTCGACAGACAAGGCGCGGACCTCGACGCCGTCGGGGCGCACGCAGGCAGACGGCCCCCACTGGCACATCTCGTGCTGACGCGTCTTATCGGTCATGTAGGTGCCCGCGTACATGCCGGAGTGCGACAACTCCAGGCTTGCCACGGCGCCGTGGCGATTGATCGCGTCGGCCGCGTAGGTGGCGCTGGCCAGGGAGTTCAACACCGACTCGTCCAGGTGGTAGGCGTGGCTGCCGTCGGTCGCCGGGTGCACCATGCACTCCGAGACGGTGACGGCCGCGGCCCCACCGCGGGCGCGCAGCTCGTAGAAGGCGCGCGACTTGGGTCCGATGCAGCCGTCGTTGGTGATGTCGGTGCCGCCCATGGGCGCCGAAAACATGCGGTTAGCAAAAGTTTGCCCGGCGATGGTAATGGGCGAGGACAGGTGCGGGTACTTGGGCACAAAGGCGGCGCAGCAGGACATGGGGCTCCTCTCGTTTGATGTGATTTGGGAAATATCCCCTGTTCGCAATTATGTCAATGCTTACATGTTGCGCTATACATGTTCAACTATGCGATACTGAGAAGACCAACCCGTCCTCAAAGAGGGAGCCGCCCCGTGGGAACCCTGAGATACGCCGTCCTTGGCCTGCTCAACCGCAAAGACATGACCGGCTACGAGCTCACGCGCGAGTTCAACTCGTCGCTGGCCGAGTTCTGGAGCGCGCGCCACAGCCAGATCTACCCCGAGCTGCGCTCGCTGGCAGAGGAGGGCCTGGTGATCTACGAGGTCGAGACCAGCGGCACCGCGCTCGAGAAGAAGCGCTACTCGATCACTGCCGAAGGCCGTCGCGCCTTTATGGCTTGGGAGAAGAAACCGCAGAAGCCCAAGCCAACGCCCAAGGACGAGTTTCGCCTGCAACTGTTTTTCTCGGACAGCCTAAAGCCAGCCGAGCGAGCGGTGCTGCTCGACGACCAACTACGCGTCCACGCCGAGCGACTGGCTCACCTGGAGAAAAACGAGGCCGATCTTCTCGCTGGGCGCGACGCTGCGGCCTTGAAGGGCGCCGAGCAAAGCGACTACCTGGTGCTTCTTGGCGCCCTTGAGCGCGAGCGCGCGGCCTGCCGCTGGCTGGAGAAGTGCCTGGAGCTGTCCAACTAAAAAGCGCGGACGTCCAAGCGCTCGCGCTCTGTGCGCGAAATCGTGATGTAAAAACCGCAGGGACCCGGATCTGCCCCAGCGGCTGAGGTCGCGGGCAAGTTCGCCGATGGCCCCGCAGAAGGTGCTCGGCGGGAAGGAGCTTGGCCATGAGCCGCGGCGCGTTGGGACCCTGGACCGCGATCTGGGCCACGGAGTCCGAGATGTCGGCGAAGTCGGTGCCGGGCAGGATGCGGGAAGACATGTACTCAAAGTCCTTAGCGCGGTTGGCGGCGTTGACAACCACCAGGTAGGACTCCTCACCAAACTTGTAAACCACCAGGTCATCCACGCAGCCGCCGTCCTCGTTGCAAAGCACGGAGTAGCGCACGCGACCCAGGGTCATGTTGGTGAAGTCGTTGGTCAGAAGGTGGTTCAAGGTGGCAAGGGCGGCGGGGCCGCTCACCGTAAACTCGCCCATGTGCGAGACGTCAAACAAACCGCAGGCCTGGCGCACGGCCACGTGCTCGGTGATGACGTCGCGTGATGTCTGCGCCCCTGTCCTTGTAGCCTGAGAGATTCTCCGCAAAAGCGAATTGCATCTTCGGTGCCGCGCCGGCCGGCGCGTCTTTCCAGGGTTTCGTCGGGCGCCGGCCCTTTTACCTGAGAGTTATTGTCTCCCCTTCGGCGCCTCGTCACGCGAGGTCTCTCCCGGCGCCTTCATCCGAGGTATTCGGATTCGAAGCGGGCGGCGCAGCGCCGCCGTTTTCAAGATGAGGGAAACAATATCGGCGGCAAGATTCCGGCCGGCTGCCCATTTGTTGCGCGCACGTAAATGATGGCGGGGGCCGTTTGGGCGGGCGCTCTTTACGTTTGAAGGCTTGTCGGAATTCTCGTCGCGTCGACCTTTACGTTTGCGGACTTGTCGGAACAAAGATTGTACTTTTGAAGGCTTGTCGGAAGAATTTCTTTACGTCTGGGGACTTGTCGGAATCAAATGGCCCCAAATCATTCCGACAAGTCCCCAATCCTAAAATGCCGGCGAGAAGGCCCCTAGAGCCCCGGGCCGTCAACGATCCGCTTCATCTCGAGGCCCCAGGCCAGCTGCTCGCAGATGTATTCTGGCCAGGCCTCCTCGTTACCGCGAATCTTGCAGCCGTTCTTCCAAAAACGCAGGCCAGAAGTCTTCTTTCCGTTGATTGTCTTCGCCCTATCTAGACTCTCGCCGACGATCTCGCGATAGTTCGTCCAGTACGACAGCTTTATACGACCAGTCTCCGACAACCCCTCGCTCATCTTGAGAGCCTTCGCCCATTCGTTTGGCCGTTCGACCACGCTAAGGCGCGGCGCTGGCTTGGAGTCGCCGATCTGCCACAGCTCGACTTCAACCAATAAGAACCCAAACTCGCTGTCGGTGTGCTGGTTGAGCCACTTGATGGCCTGGCGTGCGCGTCGCGAGTGCGCGCCACCACCCAAATGACCACCTCAGCCCCTTTGCCGGCAGCGCAGGTGATGGCCTTGCCCAGGTGGTCGTGTTCTTGTTCATGGTGCAAAACTTGCGGGCGTTATGCGAGCAGCCCGCAGCAAGCTGCAGGCAGGCGTCGGCTTCCTTGAACAGCAGGCGCCTTTCGCTTGCGGTTATTTCGAAAATGGGGACCAGTCCCGGGGTTTGCCGAGTAGACAGGTACTTCTCGCGTGCAAAAGGCCAGGTCGTCGCGACGCGAAAGGGACGTCTACCGGTCAAAACGTCCAACTGGTCCCCAATATCGTACTTTTTGTCTTGGACGGGGCCTCCTCAGTCGCAATTTTGTCGATAGTTGGGACCAGTAGCGGGATTTACCGGAAAGACGGGTCTTCTCAGCTGTAAAAGCCCAGGTCGGCGTAGAGCAAAGAAGCCTTATGTCGGCCAAATCGCCAGACTGGTCCCAACTATCGTCGTACTTGTTGGGCGCCCGGGAAGTGGCCGGCCCGCTCGGGGCGAAGTGCGCGAATGCCGCAAACTACCCCACTGAACATCGTGTCCCGATAAGGAAATCGCGCGTCCGCGGCCCTCCCCCAGTGATATGTTCTTCTCAGCAACCGGGGCGCCGTTTCCCGGCCAAGACACGACTCGCAAGGAGGCCGATCACCATGACCGAGAAGGACGCCAAGCAGCTCAACGAGCAAGAGATCGAGCAGGTCGCAGGCGGTGACGAGGGCGGCGCGACCGTTAGCTGGGCAAAGCTCGTCTGCCCTGTTTGTCACGGAGACGTGACCCCGGGTCGGCAGAGGTCTCTTTTCAACCCGAGCTATGCCCCCCGTTACAAATGCGCCAAGTGCCAAAAGACGTGGAAGAAGTCGGAGCTCGTCGAAGAGCAATAGGGGCCCGGCGCCCAAAGGAGACCGATCGACATGACAGATAGCAAGCAGACCCTCCAAGACGGCCAGATGGCCGAAGTCAGCGGCGGCGTTTGGGACGGCACCTCCGAAAAGGAGAACGAGTACAAGCCCCATACCGACCCCGATTACCCGGTCAGCTGCCCCAAGTGCAACAGCGGCAACATCTGGTATCTCCCCGGCGTGTTTGGCATCCATGAGGGAGAGCACTACTGGTGCAAAGGCTGTGGCTTGAAGTTCACCTACGGCCAGCAGACCTCTTTTGGGGCGTCGGCCAGCTGGTAAGTCGCGCGGCTGCCCCATGCGCGTTTCGCAATCCCCCATCATGGCGCACCCCACAAAGGAGGCCGATCAGCATGACCAACGACAAGCAGCCCCTGCAAAACGACGAGGTAGAGAAGGTCTCCGGCGGTTTTTGGGACGGCGGCGAGGACGGTCCCAAATTCGTGCCCTACAAAGACACCCACATCACGGTTAGCTGCCCCAAGTGCAACAGCCAAAACATCTGGTATGTCCCGGCCCTCTTTGGGATCGCAGAGCTGGAGCGCTATTGGTGCAAGAGCTGCGACTACGAGTTTAGCTACGACGACCTCCCCTACCACGGGGCGTCGAACGACTGGTAAAGTACGCTAAGCGCGATTTGCCGGACCCGCCCGGCCCACGTACCGGGCAAAGAATTCGCTTTAGAGAACAAAGAGGTAAGGGCACAAAAATGACCGAGAAGAACGAGGCGGACGCCAAGCAGCTTTTGCAAAACGACGAGGTGGAAAAGGTCGTCGGCGGTTGCAGGGAAGACGATG
>CAVDXJ010000110.1:0-5764 GCA_963612765.1 Oscillospiraceae bacterium | reverse complement strand
CGGCAGGGGCGCCGCCGCGACCATACTGGCCGCCGCGGTTGTTACCGGCACCGCCGCGCCCGGCACCTGCGCCGGGCCTCGAGGAACTTCTCGCCATGGGTTAAGCCTTCCTGCGCAGACGGGCACCGGCAGCGGTGTCCTCGACCATGAGGCCCAGGTTGCCAATGCCGTCGCGGATGGCGTCGGCCACAGCCCAGTTCTTGGCGGCGCGGGCCTCTTGACGGGCGGCGAGAAGGGCTTCGGCGGCCTCGGCGGGCGAGGTGCCCTGGTAGCCGGCGTGGGCGGCGGCCAGGTCCACAAGCTCTGCGGGCAGGTCGTCTTCCTCGTTCTTTTGGCCCAGCTTGATGCCCATGACGCCCGCCAGCTCGCAGATCATGTCGGCAGCGCGCAGGCACACGGCGGTCGAGGTGTCCTGGCCGGCCTGGGCCAGGTAGGTGTTGGCGGCCGTCACCAGCGCGAAGATCGCGGCCAGGCCACCGGCGGTGTTGAAGTCGTCGTCCATCTGGGTCACGAAGTCCTCGCGGGCGGCGTCGATGGCGCGGCCCAGGGTGCGGTCGGCATCGTTGAGCTCGCCGTCCTGCGGAGCCTGGTCAGCGGCCCAGCGCAGGTTCTTGACCACGGTCTGCAGGCGCTCGAGGGTGCCCACGTTGCCATTAAGGCGATCGAACGAGAAGTCAAGCGGCGCGCGGTACTGGGTTTGCAGCATGAGCAGGCGCACGGCGTCGGCGGGGTACTTGTCCAGGACTTCCTTCAAGGTATAGAAGTTGCCCAACGACTTGGACATCTTCTCGCCGTCGACGCGCAGCATGCCAGTGTGCATCCAGGTGTTGGCCAGCGCCTTGTCCCAGGCGCACATAGCCTGGGCGGTCTCGTTCTCGTGGTGCGGGAAGATGAGGTCGGCGCCGCCGCCGTGAATGTCGATGGGGGTGCCCAGGTAGCGGTGGATCATCGCGCAGCACTCGGTGTGCCAGCCGGGGCGGCCTTCTCCCCACGGAGACGGCCAGCTGGGCTCGCCAGGCTTGGCGGCCTTCCACAGGGCGAAGTCAAACGGGTCGCGCTTCTCGTCGTTGACCTCGACGCGCTCGCCGGCGCGCAGCTGGTCAAGGTCGCGTCCAGACAGGATGCCATAGTTGTGGTCAGAGCGCACCGAGAAGTACACGTCGCCAGAAGGCACCGGGTAGGCAAAGCCCTTCTCGATAAGGAGCTGGATCATCTCTTGCATGGCCTCGATCTCGCGCGTGGCGCGGGGGCGAATGTCGGGGTCAAGGATGCCAAAGCGGTGCATCTGCTCGATGAAAGCGTTGGAGAACTCCTCGGCCACAGCGGCGGCCGTGGTGCCCTGCTCGTTGGCGCGGTTGATGATCTTGTCGTCCACGTCGGTGAGGTTCTGGGCAAAAGTGACCTGGTAGCCCTTGTACATGAGGTAGCGACGGATCACGTCGAAGGAGAGGAACGTGCGCGCGTTGCCGATGTGGATCTGGTCGTAGACGGTGGGGCCGCACACGTACATGCGGATCTTGCCCTCTTCGATGGGCTTAAGCTCCTCTTTTTTGTGGGTCTGGCTGTTGTAGACGAGCATGGCGCTCTCCTTATTCCCTTGGCTTTCGCGTTGCCTTTAGCGCGAAAGAGTCTATACGTTTTTCTCCAGCAGGGCCACGGCCCATGCGGCGACGCCTTCTTTGCGGCCAACAAAGCCCAGGTGCTCGGTGGTGGTGGCCTTAAGACCAACCTGGTCTACCTCGACGCCCATGGCGTCTGCCATGTTTTGGCGCATGGTCTGGCGGTAGGGAGCGAGCTTGGGGGCTTGGGCCGCGATGGTACAGTCGAAGTCGAGAAGCTCATAGCCCGTCTGGCGGGCAAGGGCGGCCACGTGACGCAAGAGCTCGATGGAGTTAGCGCCCTCGTAGGCAGGGTCTGTGTCGGGGAAAAGCTTGCCGATGTCGCCCGCGCGCATGGCGCCCAAGATGGCGTCCATGAGGGCGTGCGTCACCACGTCGGCGTCGGAGTGGCCGAGAAGGCCCACGTTGGAGGGTATGTCCACGCCACCCAAGATGAGCTTTCTGCCCTCTTGCATCTGGTGGACGTCATAGCCGTGGCCTATTCTTAAAGTGCCCACTCAGTTATCCCCCTCTAGCGTCCTGCCGCAGCCTTCTTCAATAAGGCGCTGTTCAAGCGTGGCTTGCGCCACCGCCAGGTCTTCTGGAATCGTGACCTTGAGGTTGTCGCGCGAGCACTCGACGCAGCGCACGCGACCACCGTGGCGCTCGACCAGCGAGGCGTCGTCGGTGCCGGCAAAGCTGTCCCACACGGCCGCCTTGTGGGCCGCGTACACGTCGCGCAGCCTAAAGACCTGCGGCGTTTGGGCAGCCCAGTAGATGGTGCGGTCGGGAGTGGCCACGATATCGGTGCCCTCTACCAGCTTCAACGTGTCGATGCAGCGAGAAGCGCAGATGGCGCCCGCAAGCTCGGGATTCTGGCGCACGCAGGCGCAGGCGCGCTCGATCATCTCGACCTCGACCAGGGGCCGGGCGGCGTCGTGGATTGCAACCAGCGGCAGGTCGCGCGGCACGCGCGAGAGGCCAGACAGCGACGAGGCCTGGCGGGTGTCGCCGGCGGGCGCCAGCTCTACGGGGCAGCGCAGCGTAAGGCGAGACAAGACGTCTTCTTGCACGTTCTTCACCTTGTCGGGCGCGCAGACGATGATAATGCGCTCGATCGAGGGCGCGCGGTCGAAGGCCATGACCGACCAGCACAACAGCGGCAAGCCACAGAGGTCAACGAACTGCTTGCCGCGTGGGTCGCCAAAGCGCTCGCCCGAGCCGCCGGCAACGATGACCGCGGCGGTGTCGGGCACGTTGGGCAGACCGGCGAGGTCTGTAGCCTGTTCCTGCGCGCAGACGCAGGCGCCGCCAAACGGGGTCCTCGAGCTGGCACTCATTCGCTCTTCCCCCACATACGGTGCAGCGAGTTGGCAAGAACGCCGGGGTTCTTGACGCCGATCTCGCCCAGGCGCGACGGGTCGTCGTCGACGGCCTCAAGCACGTCTTGCAGCGAGCCGTACTCGTCCACGATCTTGTCGGCCATGCCCTCGCGCACAACCGAGACGCGCGATAGGGTGCGCAGGCCCAGCGGGGTCATGACACTGTCCTCGCCGCGCTCGTCGTTGTAGCCCAAGATCTTGGCGATGTACTTGGCACTTCTCAGTTTGGTGTTATCGGTGTCGTGCAGCTTCTTGCGGATCTGCGCGGCGGCCTCCTCGGAAGAGTCGCTGGCGTAGTCGCGGATCATCAGGGTATAGGCGTCATCCATGCTGCCCAGGAACTCCTCGCGCTGCATGGTCGTGGTCTTTCCTTCTCGGCCCAGCTGGATGATGCAGTCGTCAAGCTGCTCGCCGGCGGTGAGAAGGACCTCGAAGAGATAGAAGATGTTGGTGATGTCGCCCAACGTGACGTAGTTGTCCAGCTCGAGGCTGGTCAAGCGCAGCAGGCCGCGGTCGATCTGCGAGCGCGTGCTTTGCATGGCCGTGGTGAGCTGGTTGACCGAGACCATGAGGTCCGAGACGCTCTTGAGCTCAAGGCCCTGGCCGCCCACGTAGACGTTGATGACCGAGCGGCGCTCGGAGACCGAGACGACCATGGCCTTGGTGAGCAGGCTCATGCGGGCGGCGGTGCGGTGACGCGTGCCTGTCTCGGTGGTGGGAAGGGACGGGTCGGGGTTGAGGTGGTAGTTGGCGCGCAGGATCTTGGTGAGGTCCTTGTCCAAAATTACGGCGCCGTCCATCTTGCACAGCTCGAACAGGCGGTTGGCCGTGAAGGAGACGTCCAGCTTAAAGCCGTCGTCGCCGGCGGCCAGGACATTCTCGGTGTCGCCGATGCAGATAAGCGCGCCCATGTGGCCGGCGATGATCATGTCCAAGGCGTGGCGCAGGGCGGTCCCCGGCGCCGTCTTCTTGATGGCGTCCTCAAGGGTTATCTCGTGATCGGTGGCAAGCACCTCGAACTGTCCCGTGTCCATGGCGGGTCCCTCCGTCTGGTTGCTGATGTTGATGCGGCCCGGCGCGCGGATGCGCGGCCAAGCCGCATCGTGTCAGCCTGTCTTGTCTTGAGTATATGCCTTAACTTCTGGGTCTTCTCGGCTGAGTCTTTTCTCTCCCCTACTCGCGCTTGCCGCTACTCGCCGGCCGAGGCAAGGCCGCCGCCGGCGGTCGAGGCGCCGGTGCCGCGTCGCGGGGCGCCGCCCATGAGGCCCGACTGCGAAAGGTGCTCGCGCTTGCGGGGCGCCGGGATCTGGCCCGCCGTCTTGGTAAAGGTGAGCTTGCCGTCCTGGGCGTCGACCAGCACGATGTCGCCGGCCTTCCAGCCGCCCTGCAGAAGCTCCTCGGAAAGCGGGTCCTCGATGAGGGTCTGGATAGCGCGGCGCAGGGGGCGCGCACCATAGACCGGATCGGCGCCCTCTTTGGCCACGAGGTCGCGGGCGGCGTCGGTGAGCTCGATGGACATGCCCTGGGCCACCATGCGGTCGCGGAGCTCTGCCACCATGAGCTCGACGATACCGCGGAGCTGCTCGTTGGAAAGGGACTTAAAGACCACGATCTCGTCCACACGGTTTAAGAACTCGGGACGGAAGAGCTTCTTGAGCTCGCCCATGACGCGGCTAGTGATTTCCTTATCGGAAAGGCCGGCGTTGCCCGCGGCCGAGAAGCCCATCGTGGAGGTGTGGGCGATCTCGCGCGCGCCGATGTTGGAGGTCATGATGATGACCGTGTTGGAGAAATCGACGTGGCGGCCCTGGCCGTCGGTCAAGCGGCCCTCGTCCAGGATCTGGAGAAGGACGTTGAAGACGTCGGGGTGGGCCTTCTCGATCTCGTCGAAAAGGATGACCGAGTAAGGCCTGCGGCGCACGGCCTTGGTGAGCTCGCCGCCCTCGTCGTAGCCCACGTATCCCGGAGGCGCGCCCACGAGCTTGGAGACGGCGTGCTTCTCCATGAACTCGGACATGTCGAAGGTGATCAGGGCGTCCTGGCTGCCAAAGAGGAACTCGGCCAGGGACTTGGCCAGCTCGGTCTTACCCACGCCCGAGGGGCCCAGGAAGATGAACGAGCCGCCGGGACGGCGCGGGTCCTTGAGCGGGCTGCGGGAGCGGCGAATGGCCTTGGCGACCTTGGTCACGGCCTCGTCCTGGCCAACGACGCGCTGGTGGAGGACCTCCTCGCAGCGCAGGAGCTTGGAGGCCTCGCCCTCGGTGATGTTGGAGACGGGGACGCCGGTCATGTCGGACACGATGTCTGCGATGTCAGACTCGTCGACGGTCACGACGTTGTCTTCCAGGGACTTGTGCCAGGCCTCCTCGAGCTCTTCTCGACGGGCGAGAAGCTCCTTCTCCTCGTCGCGCAGGCGGGCGGCCTGCTCGAACTCCTGGGCGGCGGCGCTTTGGGCCTTCTCGTCGCGAACACGGATAAGGTCGGCGTCTACCTGGGCGATCTCGGGCGGAAGGCCCATGCGGTGGATGCGGGTGCGGGCGCCGGCCTCGTCCAGCACGTCGATGGCCTTGTCGGGCAGGAAGCGGTCCTGAACGTAGCGGCTGGACAGGGTCACCGCGGCGCGGATGGCGGCCTCGGTGTAGTGGACGTGGTGGTGCTTCTCGTAGCGCTCTTGCAGGCCGGCGATGATGGTAAGGGCGTCCTCTTCGCTGGGCTCGCCGATGTTAACGGGCTGGAAGCGGCGCTCGAAGGCGGAGTCCTTCTCGATGTGCTTGCGGTACTCCT
>CAVDXJ010000109.1:0-5769 GCA_963612765.1 Oscillospiraceae bacterium | reverse complement strand
GCACAGACCGCAAATGCCCAGGTAGAATCTCTGGTTTCTTAATATGAGCAACATCTCCACCCTTGTTGGCAAGACTTTCTTCGTCCGCACCTTTGGCTGTCAGATGAACCTGCACGACTCGGAGCGCGTGAGCGGCCTTCTCGAGTCTTGCGGCTGCATCAGCGTTGCCGAGCCCGAGGAAGCCGATATCGTCATCTTCATGACCTGCTGCGTGCGCGAGAACGCAGACCAGCGCCTTTACGGCCAGGCATCCGCCATGGTGAGCGCTCCCAAGCCGCCTTGCGGCAAGCGCATCGTCGCCATCGGCGGCTGCATCGCGCAACGTGACGGCGAGAAGATCAAGAAGCAGATTCCCGTCACCGATGTCGTCTTTGGCACGAGCGCCCTGGCGTCTTTGCCCGAGCTTCTCACAGACGCCTTTGGCGACGACGAGAAGGCCATCGAGGTCGATACCGTCGAGGAGGGCCGCGGATTCTCTACCGATCTTCCCAGCCACCGAGCCCAGAGCTTCCATGCCTGGGTGCCCATCATGACCGGCTGCAACAACTTCTGCACCTATTGCATCGTGCCGTACGTTCGTGGCCGCGAGAAGAGCCGTACCATCGAGGCGATTGTGGGGGAGTGCGAGAAGCTCGTGGCCGACGGTGTTCGCGAGATCACCCTTCTGGGCCAAAACGTCAACTCCTATGGCCGCAACATTTACGGCGAGCCGCGCTTTGCCCAACTTCTGCGCGAAGTTGGTAAGACCGGCATCGAGCGCGTGCGCTTTACGTCTTCTAATCCTCATGACCTGGTGGATGAGACGATAGAGGCCATGGCTCAGACGCCTTGCGTCATGCCGCAGCTTCACCTGGCCGTCCAGAGCGGCTCTTCTCGCGTGCTCAAGGCGATGAACCGTAAGTACACGCGTGAGCAGTACCTGGATCTTTGCGAGCACCTGCGTGCCGCAATGCCCGACATCGCGCTTTCGACCGACATCATCGTTGGTTTCCCCGGCGAGACCGAGGAAGACTTCGAGCAGACGCTGTCGCTTGTTGAAGAGGCCCGTTTTGCCTCGGCTTATACTTTCATTTACTCCCCGCGCCCCGGCACGCCCGCGGCAAAGATCGTCGACGACACGCCCCACGAGGTCATCCAGGAGCGCTTTGACCGGCTGGCCGATCTTGTCGCCAAGCAGTCCCGGGCCGCGAATGAGCTTGAGGTCGGAAAGGTCGAGCGCGTCTTGGTCGAGGGAACCTCAAAACGCGACGACTCCATTATGGTCGGTCACTCCGAGAAGAACCGCACGGTTCACTTTGCCTGCCCCGAGGGGGTTTCTCAGTTGGACCTCGTTGGCAAGATCGCCGACATCAAGGTTGACGAGGCCATGACCTGGTATCTCAAGGGCACGCTTGAGGGACAGCCCAGGTAATGGTCGAGGGCACCGTCGTTTCTATCGTGGGGCCCACCGCATCGGGCAAGAGCTCGCTGGCCGAGGTTTTGGCCTGCGAGCTCGATACGTCTGTGGTGTCGATGGATTCTATGCAGGTGTATACCGGCATGGACATTGGTACGGCAAAGACGCCTGCCGATGAGCGTCGCGCGCCGCTTCTTATGGTCGATGTCGCCCCAGTTAACAAAGACTATTCGGTCCAGTTGTTCCAGACCGATGCCCGGCGTTGCATCGATGGGCTTCTCGCCCAGGAAAAACCCGCCGTTCTTTGCGGAGGCACGGGTTTTTACCTTAACGCTGTCATCGACGACATGGATTTTGTCCATGGCGAGAAGGGCAGCTCGACGAGAAAAGCCTATGAGCGGCTGCTTGAAGATCAGGGGAGCGACGCCCTTTACCAGCTCTTGGTTGCTCGTGATGAGAAGAGCGCGGCTTTGATACACCCTAACAATTCACGGCGTGTCATACGAGCGCTCGAGATGCTTGATGAGGGTGACCATTACAGCGAGCAAAACGCCGAGCTTCACAGGCGCCAGCCCTATTACAACGCCAAGATTTGGGGCCTTACTATGAATCGTGCTCGCCTCTATGAGCGGATTAACCTGCGCGTCGAGCAGATGGTTGCAGAAGGCCTGGTTGATGAGGTAAGGACCCTGGTTGATCAGGGACTTACTCGAGAGACCACCGCTGGTCAGGCTATTGGCTACAAGGAAATACTCGACGTCTTCGAGGGTGGGTCTTCGCTTGAGGACGCGATTGAGTCCATTAAGCAGCGTTCCCGTCGCTATGCCAAACGCCAGCTTTCTTGGTTTAGGCATGACAAGCGCGTTCAATGGATCGACCTTGACGAGATTTCCCAGGGCGAGGCTGCGCGACAAATTCTGGCCGCGATTGCCGTATAAGGGCTGGATTTAACCTATGGCTTCATCAAGATTCAAACCGTTTTCTACCGCACCCGTGGCCGAGAAGGCAATTTTGGTTGGCATTGACCTGGGTTCTTCTCGCTGGTCCTGCGATGATTCGTTGACGGAGCTCGAGCGTTTGGCGCAAACCGATGGTGCCGAGGTCGTCTGCGTGGTAAAGCAACGGCTGGACTCGCCGGTTCCCAAAACCTTTATTGGCAAGGGTAAGGTTGAGGAAGTCTGTGCCCTGGTCCGTAATACTGATGCCGACGTCGTTATCTTTGACGACGAGTTGTCTCCTTCGCAACAAGCTAACCTCGAGAAGGCCTTTGGCTCGCCGGTTAAGGTGATTGACCGCACGGCCTTGATTCTTGATATCTTTGGCGTTCACGCCAGGACCCATGAGGGCCGTCTCCAGGTTCAGCTGGCGCAGCTCCAGTATGTGCTTCCGCGCCTTCGCGGCATGTGGTCCCACTTGGTGGGCGAGCAGACGCGCGGCGGCATTGGCAGCCGTTTTGGCCAGGGCGAGAGCCAGCTCGAGGTTGATAGGCGCTTGATCCGCGATCGCATTTCTACGCTTAAACGCGAACTTCAAAGCCTTGAGAAGCGCCGAGAAGTGCAGAGTAAGGCTCGCTGGGACTCTGGCGTCTACCGCGTCTCTTTGGTTGGGTACACCAACGCCGGCAAGTCCAGTATTTTGAATCGCCTTTGCGGCGCCGACGTTTACGCTAAAGACGAGCTTTTTGCGACTCTTGACCCAACTACCAGGTCTTTAATGCTTGAAGAGGGTCGTAAAATCACGTTGACGGATACCGTTGGCTTTATTCAAAAGCTCCCGACGACGCTTGTCGAGTCCTTCAAGTCAACGCTTGCCGAGGCCCGTGCCGCTGACCTCCTCCTCCTTGTCGCCGATGCAAGTGACCCTCACTTCGTCGATCAGATTCATGAGGTCAACGAGATTCTCAAGGAAATCGATGCCGACAAGATCAAGTGCGTTACGGTTCTCAATAAATGCGATCTTCTTGAAGAAGATGAGCTTCAGGGCTTGAGAAACACCTATCCCCAAGCTGTCTTTGTCTCTGCCCTTGAGGATACTGGCATGAGAGGTCTTCTCTACCGCATAGCCCAAGAGGCCTCCGAGGGTGAGAAGCTTATGACTGCCTTGATTCCCTACGAGAAAGGCCTTCTCCTTAAAATGGCACATGAGCGCTGCCGGGTTATTAGGGAGCAGTACCAAGAAGGCGGCTTATTGATTACCGTCAAAGCTTCTAAGCGCATGAGGGCTACTTTGAAGCCTTATGAGGTAGAGGCCTAAGCCACGGCCATTAAGTTGGCTATAACCAGCAGAATCGGCTGATGTATTGCGTACACAAGCAAAGCGTGCTTTCCAAAGAAGTCGAGTACAGGGACTCTGAGGTCCTTAAACCAGTTGGGACACCCACACTCTTTGATTTTGGCTCCGGCGATGGTGCCGACCAAATACAAAAGCGAGTAGGGGAGAGGCGGGTAATAATCCCCCGAGGCAAAGGTGGGCCCAGGCAAACCCAACCAGGATAAGGCTTCGCTCGAGTACAAGACGTCGGGAACGGCAATCGTAAGGCCCCCTATTCCAACATTTCTTGTCTGCAGGTGAAGCGTCGCCAAGAAGCAAATAGACAAAACACAAGCTGCTACCGGCCCTTTTGGCTTAAGTCCAATCTTCTCTAGCAGCGCATACAACAACGTCGAGAAGCCCATGCAATAGATGATTCCAAAAGAAATGGGCGTGTCGACCTTGGCCAGGTACGTGACAAGAAAAATGACTAGTGCTACGCCTGAGTACTGCAACCCTCTCTTGAGGTTGTTTCTTGAATAGGCGCACATACAACCCGCTATAACCAAGAAAAGCCATGATATCGAGGCTCTCCAGATATCCTCAAACGGCGGTTTGAACCATGAGAGCGATACGCCGGAGAGCTCTGTCAAGTCATAGCAAAAGTGGAACAGCACCATCGAGATGACGGAGAAGCCCCTCAGCGTGTCGAAGCCGCTTATCCTCGCGCCATTAGTCGCGCCTTGTGAATGTGTCGCCTGTTGCTCCATGCGCAGCGGGACCCTTTAGGACATAGACCTGATAAGGGCGGTTACCTTACCAAGAATGACAGGATTGTCCGCGTAAATCGGACCCATAGTGTCGTTCTCGGGCTGCAGACGAATACGGTCCTTCTCCCTATAGAAAGTTTTAACCGTGGCCGAGTCGTCGATGAGGGCAACAACGATCTCTCCGTCGTGGGCGTCCGACTGCTCCTTGACCACAATGTAGTCGCCGTCAAAGATTCCCGCGTTGACCATCGACTCGCCACGTACTCGCAGGATAAATGAGCTGGCGTCTCCAACGATGCTCGTGGGCAGGGTAAGGGATTCCTCGACGTTTTGCTCGGCCAAGATAGGCATCCCGGCGGCCACGCGTCCAACCAAGGGCAACGTAATGACGTTGTCGTTGATGTTTTGGGTCACCGAGGCAGTGGCGACAGACGCCTCGTCTTCGCTCTTCTTACTCATGACCTCGATGGTCCTGGGCTTCTTGGAGTCTCTCTTAATTAGGCCGAGCTCTTCCAGCGACTTAAGGTGCATGTGAACCGTGGAAGGGGAGGCCAAACCTACCGCCGTGCCGATCTCTCGGACCGAGGGGGGATAGCCATGCTCCGCGGAATACGAGCAGATGTAATCGTAGATTGCCGCCTGTCTCTTGCCGAGCTTGTTCTTGGCCATGGCTCCTCCATTTACGATGCTGCAGACTCTTACGAAAACAAAAATAGAACTAATGTCCGTATTTCTATTGACACGAACGACTGTACGTTCATAATAGCGTACAAGCGTTTGGTTTGCTAGTCCCATTTTTGTCCGGTTTGCCATTTATAAATAGACCCGTCAAAACAGCGACGAAGGGTAAAGATCATGGCTCTCAATAATCAAAACGTTTCTTATCGCTGCGACGGTACCGCTGCGCTCGCCCCCGAGTATCCGTCGCTCACCCTTATCCAGGGCGGAAAATCAAAGGTCTCCGCTTCTTCTCGTGCGGCCGAGCCCAAGTGCAACGTGTTTTCTGTTAAGGACATTGCCGTGCTGGTTATGATCGCGCTTATGGCCTGCGCCCTGTGTGTCGCGAGGGACCGTTTTATCTCGGCTAATATTTCTAGCGCCTTGGAAAACGCGCAAACGACCGTCGTCACGGTTCACGATGGCGACACCCTTTGGGGCTTGGCTCAAAACTATTCCGTCTCTGGCGTCTCTACAAAAGACCTGGTTGAATGGATCGAAAGTGAGAACAACCTGGACGGCGCCAGCATCCGGGCAGGGCAGGCGCTGGTTGTACCGGCATCAGTTCGATAGCGCCGCGGCGGCGATTCGTGTTATTGTCTCTAGGAGCATATAAGCTTTCTAGGAGGTCCAACG
>CAVDXJ010000108.1:0-5775 GCA_963612765.1 Oscillospiraceae bacterium | reverse complement strand
GACGATGGTTCGAAGTTTGATTCCAGCCGCGACCGCGACCAGCCGCTGGAGTTCACCTGCATGGCCGGCCAGATGATCAAGGGCTTCGACGTGGCCGTCAAGGACATGGAGGTGGGCCAGGTCATCGACGTCCACATCCCCGCCGCCGAGGCCTACGGCGAGAAGCGCGACGACCTCGTTGTCACCTTCCCCGCCGAGAGCGTCCCCAACCTCGACCAGCTCTCCGAGGGCGACAAGCTGTACCTGCAGGCCCCCAACGGCATGCCCGTGCCCGCCACCGTGGTCGCCATCGGCAACGGCCAGGTTGTCATGGACGCCAACCACGAGCTGGCCGGCAAGGACCTCAACTTCAACATCGAGCTTCTTGAGGTCGAGGCGTAAACTGCTTCAAGCACTCACGCATTAATATGGCCGTCCGGCGCATGAGTCGGACGGCCATATTATTTGGTCTTTACATCAACCGTTAAACCATCTGCTCGGGGTGGAAGACCTCGTCGAAGCGCTCGGGCGTAAGGAAGCCCAGCTCGACGCAGGCATCGCGCAGGCTTGTGCCCTCGGCGTAGGCCTTCTTAGCCACCTTGGCCGCGTTCTCGTAGCCAATGTAGGGGTTCAGCGCCGTGACCAGCATCAGCGAGTTGTGCAGGTTTGCGTCCATCTTGTCGCGGTTGGCCGTGATACCGGCGGCGCACCTCTCGTCAAATGAAAGAATAGCATCGGCGAGAAGATCGGCCGACTGCAGGAAGTTGTACGCGATCACGGGCATGAAGACGTTGAGCTCGAAGTTGCCCTGGCTTGCGGCAAAACCAATGGTGGCGTCGTTGCCCATGACCTGCACGGCAACCATCGTGACGGCCTCGCACTGCGTGGGGTTGACCTTGCCGGGCATGATGGAGCTGCCGGGCTCGTTGGCGGGGATGGTGATCTCGCCCAGGCCCAGGCGCGGGCCGCTCGCCAGCCAGCGAACGTCGTTGGCGATCTTCATCATGTTGGCCGCTAGCGCCTTCAAGGCACCGTGCGCGAAGACAACGGCGTCCTTGCCAGAAAGAGCGCGGAACTTATTGGGGTCCGTGACAAACGGCAAGCTGGTCAGGGCCGCGATTTCCTCGGCCACGGTCACACCAAAGCCTTCGGGCGCGTTGAGGCCCGTGCCCACGGCCGTGCCGCCCAGGGCCAGGCGGTACAGACCCGGCAAGCTGGCCTCGATTTCCTCGGCGGCGCCCTCCAGAAGGCCACGCCAACCGCTGATCTCCTGCGCAAAAGAGATGGGCACGGCGTCCTGCAGGTGCGTGCGGCCGCTCTTGACCACACCGGCGTTTTCTTCCTCCAGGCGAGCGAAGGTGGCCGCAAGCTGGCGCACCGCAGGCAGCACGCGCTGCGTGAGCGCGACGGCCGCCGCGATGTGCATCGCCGTGGGAAAGGTGTCGTTGGAGCTCTGGCTCATGTTGGCCGAGTCGTTGGGGTGCAGGGGCTTTGGCAACTCGACGCCCTTCTCGGCTGCGATCCGGTTGCCGCGGTTGGCCAGCACCTCGTTCATGTTCATGTTGGACTGCGTGCCCGAGCCCGTCTGCCACACGACCAGCGGGAAGTTGCCGTCAAGCTTGCCTGCCAGGACCTCGTCTGCCGCCGCGGCCAGCATGTCGGCCGACTCCCGGTCCATGCAGCCCAGACGGCAGTTGGCCCGTGCCGCGGCCTTCTTTAGCGTCGCGAAGGCGCGGATGACCTCGGGCGGCATGGTCTGCCCGCCAATGGGAAAGTTCTCGTGGCTTCGCTGGGTCTGGGCGCCCCACAAGGCGTCTGCGGGCACGCACATCTCGCCCATGGAGTCGTGTTCAACGCGATAGTCCATAGAATTGGCCACGGGTCTTCTCCTTACATCAAGCTTTTTATCAATCGGCAAAAAGAAAGGGGGCGACGCGCGGCCGCCCCCAAGAAGTCTACCCTACTCCGCGCCGCGTAGGCTGTCGGTGAAGTTCGAGCCAGCCAGAATCGCGCTTGCCACCTCGGATTGGTCACGGGCAACAACGCCCAGGTCGGCACGCACGCCGCGGAAGCGTGGGCTGCCCGCGTAGTAATTGGCCAGACGCTCGTTGCGGTAGGCGTCGCCCAGGGCACCCAGCTCGCCCTGGATGCTGTTGGTCATCTCGCTTGCCTGGGCACGGTCCTCACCCAAAACGGCAGCCAGACAACGGGCAACGAAGTGCATCTCCTTGGCGTTGCGGCGCACATCGTGGACGGCCTGGGGGTCGTGCAGGTCAAGACCAAAGAGCTCGTTGTCCAGCGCAGCCAGCTCATCGTCAAAATGCACTTGAAGATCGGCTGTGGAAAGACCCGCCTTAAGCACGCGGCTCTTCCACTTGACGGCAGGCACCTCGTCTGCCAGGTTGTGCAAGCGGCGCTTGACGTGGCGCTTTTTCATGAGGGAGAGCACGCCCTCCAGCTCAAGCTGGCGCTCCTTGGCACAGGCCACGGGAAGCAGGCAGTTCTCGCCCAGCTCGCCGGCCTCTACCAGTCCGTCCACCGAGTCGGACAGAATATCGATCTCGCGCAAAGGCGAGGTGGCGTCCAGCAACGCGCGCAGGTCATCGGCATTGCGGTGACCCTGCTTCTTGGACTGCCAGGGCGCGATGAAGAGGAACAGCGAGCGCAGACGGCGCAGGCTCACGCGAAAGGCACGCAGGGCCTCGACGTCAGTGGGGTTGGCGAGAAAATCGTCACAGGCGTCCGAAAGCTCGGCTGCCATAAGCTCGACCTGGGCATCGATCTCGGCCATGGCGTCCCAGGCGCAAGCATCGGGGCCGGCCACGTACCAGTTGAGCCTACCCGCGCCCTCGGGACCTTCGGGCAGGGCGATAGCCATAACCGCACCCTTGTTGAACTGCAGCCCGGAACCGCAGAAGTGGTGCGCCACGATGTCCATAAAGGGGGCGTGGCCCACGACCACCAACGTGTCGGTCTCTACCTGGGCGGCCTTGAGCTCGGTGAGAAACGCGGCCAGGTCCTGGTCGTAAAGGCACTGGTGAACGTCGATGCCGCAGGCGTCCACGGCCTCGGCCACGACGCCCGCCGTCTGCAGGGCGCGGATCGCGGGGCTGCACCAAATGCTGACCTCGGGGTCCTCGCCCAAAAGGTGAAAGGTGCGCGGATAGGCGATCTCTAGGGCCCGGATGCCCGCCGGCGTGAGCCTGCGGTCGATGTCTTGGCCCGTCTCGGACGTGCTCTCCACGTCCCCGTGGCGAACAAGCACCAGCGTGTTAACCATGTTTCCCCCAGACGCAACGGCTTTTGCTGTGTCTTTCAATGCTAGCCATTTGGCGCCGAGAAGGGCGCGACAAGCCGGGCCGACTCGGCCAGCGGCACGCAGCAGGGGCCGCCGCGAAGCTAATCTGTCTTGCGACGGCGAATCACCACGACTGCCACGATCGCCGCCACAGCGAGAACCGCGCAGACAGCAACCCCTGCAGGAATCCCGGCCGCCTGTCCATCGGTCTTTGCCTCGCCCGAGGCGGCGGGGACGTCGGGCACGGTCTCGTAGGCGGCCGCGTCAAGCGTCACCTTCATCGGATCGATTTCCTTGAGCTCGTCGATCACCTCGCCGGTCTCGGGGTTGCGGCCGTTCTTCAAGGTGTTGCTGTTCTTACTCTTGTACCAGCGAACATCGTTGAGCAGCTGCCCGGCGTCGTTGAAAACCTGCTCCTGCATCGCGTTGCAGTAGTTGGTGACGTAGCTGCGCGCGGCATCTGTGTCGCTAAGGGCAGCGGCGCGAGACAGGACCTCGGCCATGCCCGAGACCATGCCCTTCTCGGCACGTGCCCAGTACTCGCGCACCGGCTGGCCGTACACCTTGTAGGAGTCCCTCTCGACGCACAGGGTGCAGAGCTCTTTGAAGCGGTAATAGGGGTAGTTCTCCGTGTCAAAGACGCCGAGCTTGTCGGCCGACTGGTTTCGCCCGTACGCCTCGCTCACGCAAAGCGCGCCGTTGGAGACCGGGACAAAGGCGCCGTAGATGGCCGGGCCCGTGCTCTCCCAGGTCACGCAGGCGATATCGGAGGGCAGGTCACGGTAGACCTGCACCGCATGGACGCTCAGGGCCGTGTCGGTGCCAATAACGCGGATGTCGGTGCGGCCCGTCTCGTCGGGGCTGTACTCGGTGCCCTCAAAGCGGTTGCGCATGATGGAAAAGACGTCCTCGATCGAGATCTTCTCGTCCGCCTTGAAGCACAGGGGATAGAGGTCCTGCTCGCTGTAGTCGCCGTAGGCGGAGGGGGCCAAGATCTTGTGCGCGATCCACGTGCGGCGGTGCGAGTAGTCGGTCACGACCGAGCTGCCCGAGTAGGTGGCGAGAAGGTCTAGGTTACCGGCCTCGTCGCGAACGGCGAAGCCCTTCTCGGTAGGCAGGGACTCGAGGCCCGCCGAGACGATGCTGTCCTCGTAGTCCTTGAGATACTGGAGCGAGAACTCGTTGCCAAAGGCGGCCACCTTGTCATCGGGCAGCTTGACGGCGGCATACTGGTGACCGCCGTACATCTCGACGTACCAGGCCTCCTGCTGGTCGGCGATGAGGGCGATGTTGACCTCGCTGCTGCCGTAGCGGTCGATGAGGCCGCAGAGGACCTCGACCGCCTCGCGCGCGGTGGCGCTTTGGCAGGTCACAAGATCGACGGCGGTGAACTCGGTGATGCCATGCTCGATCAAGGGGTCCGCCGCGAGCGCCGTCGCGTTAGAGAACGCGGTGATGGACATGAGCATCGAGACGCCCTTCTCGTTGGCGCAGACCGTGGCGTCGCGGCCCAAGCCGTTCTCCTCGACGGTGCTGTCCAGGAAAGGAGTCGAGGTGTAACGGTAGGTGGTTGCGGGCAGCTCGGCGAACACCGTCTTGTCGTTGTCGACGGGCATCGTGCGGCCGGGTTGGTTGTCGACGTGCTCGGTGACCTCGATGTAGTTACCGTAAACCTGCTGGTAGTCGTTTGACTTTGCGATGATGGCCGTGCCGTCGGCGCTGGCATCGGCACCAACGTAGACAGCCGTGCAGGCTGCGGCCGGCGCGGCAAAGGCGCAGGTCGCGGCCACAGTAAGCGCAGCGGCAGCCAGCAGCTGCCTGAAGGTTCTTCTCATGTCTCTCCCCTATCGCCCAAAATACGCGTCATCGCACTGTTAGGTGGCACGTATTGTACGTCACGGGCAGGCGCGCCCTGGTAACAAACGCGCCCCTGGCGGCAAAATGTCGGCCAGGGGCGCGGTGAGTGCGGGGTTTCGCGAACAGCGGCCGCGGCGACGCAGCCTACATCAGCTTGCAGACGTTCTGGGCAAAGGCCACGGGGTCGGCCACGGGCAGGCCCTCGGTGAGAAGCGCCTGGTCGTAGAGCAGCGAGGTGTAGAGCGCCAGCTTATCGGTGTCGCCCGCCTCCTGCGCGGCCTGGAGCTTGGCAAACACCGGGTGCGCGGCGTTGACCTCAAGCACACGGGTGGCCTTGGGCGCTCCGGCGGCATCGGGGCCGGCGGCCAGCACCTGCTCCATCTCAAGGGACACCGGGCCCTCGGCCGAGACGCTCGACGGCGCGTCGGCGGCCGCAGTCAGGTGCGCCGAGACGGTGACCTTGGCCACGGCGTCTCCCAGTGCCTCCTTCATAGCGCCAAACAGGCCCTCGTTGGCCTTGGCGGTCTCCTGCGCGGCCTCCTTCTCCTCGTCGGAGGCCAGGTCAAGGTCGCCGGAGCTCACGTTCTTGAGCTCGAAGGTGCGCTCGGCGGTCTCGGGCTCGGCGCCATCGGCGACGGCCT
>CAVDXJ010000107.1:0-5804 GCA_963612765.1 Oscillospiraceae bacterium | reverse complement strand
CATCTACACCGTTGACTATGATGTGGCCGCCCAAGTATCGACCATCTACTCAACCGACTACCAGGGCAACGACAAGACGGCCGTCCTTACCGGCAAGTGGATCGAAAACATTCGCGTCGCCGGGGACAAGATCTTCTACCGCTCGCGCGCGGACGACGACTACGGCCTTAGCCAGTACCCAATAGGCTGTGTGAACAAGGACGGGTCGGGCGATCAGATAATCGTCACGTTGTCCGCGTCAAAAGCTCCCAATGTTTGGTTTGGCGTCGACGGCGACACCCTGTACTACCTGCAAGACGGCAACATTCGCTCTTGCTCCTTTACCGGCGAGAACGACACCTTGGTCGTTGAGACCGGCGAGGTTTACATCGGCAACTTCGTGATTGACAAGGGCGTCATTTACTACGTCGATTTCGGCGCGGTCCAAAGCCAGCCCCTTTGCTCATATAACCTGGCGAGCGGCGAGAGCAGAGAGCTGTGCCGCCTCAAGGGCGACGGTCACCTGGCGGTCGAAGGCGACACTTTGTACTTCAACGACAACGAGGGCCTGAAATCCATCTCGCTTACCGGAAGCGGCGAAGTAACGACCGTGGTCGATGACGACAAATTGAGTGACTACGTTCTTTACGATAATTGCGTCTTTTATAGACACACGCTAAGCGATGGGGAGAAGGAGTCGGCCGCCAAGAGCAAAGCAGGGACCGCGTCCGAGGTACCCGAGGACAAGATCCGAAGCATCCAGGGATACCTGTACAAGGCGCAGATCGGCAACGGCGGCGCCAAAGGGCGCCCCGTGGATTCCGATCAATCCTTCATGGGCGAGCTCTTTGCCTACCCCACCGGCCTTTACCGCCGCTTCCTGACCTACGACTTCGAGGCCATCACGCTGGAGTAGGGCTCGGCGAAGCCCCGGTTTTTTCGAAAACGCGACAAATGTGCCTCCAAACTCGGTTTGGTCCAGTAGCCGGGCACTTTGCAAAACAAAACCCGCAGGTCAGAGACTTGCGAGTTTTCTGGCTACTTGGGTAGTACGGATTTGGAGGCACATTTGTCGCGTTTTTGGATTTGGGGGGATTGGCGAAGGCGCGGGGCGGCCCTAGCGCGCCACGCGGGCGCACCATTCCCAGAGGCCGACAGGTTCGCTGGCGAGAAGAACGTTGCGGCCGTCCATGTCGGTGCGGCAGAAATCGTTGAACTGGTGAATCCAAACACCATGGTTGAAGGTGCGCTTGGGGCTGCCGTCGGGCTCGCGATAACGGCCGGTCAGGTCCTCGACGTGGTCGAAGTACGTGCAGTGGACGTCCGCGCCAACCCCTTTGAGCTGGGCAAACAAGGGCAGAACGGTCTCGCGAGGGTCAACCAACTCGTCGCCCTTGGCATGGGTGAACCACAGCGGGGTCTGGGCCAGTGCTGCCACGTCCTCATTGGTCGCGTTGTACCACGGCGCGCAGCAGGGCGCCCCAGCAGCGAAGAAGCCGGGGTAGTCGCGGCACATGCGCAGCGTCATGAAGCCGCCGTTGGAAAGGCCAGCGATCACGATGCGGCTCGTGTCCACGCGCTCGGCGTGCGCGGCCACGAACTCGTCGATCAAAGCCTTGAGCACCGGGGCATAGATGCTCTGGTTAGAGCGGCCCATCTGTTCGATGCCGTTGTCCATCCAAAACGTGGGGCACTGCGGGACCAGTACCCACGCGGCCCCGCCAAAGTAGCCCTGGATCGGGTCCTGCGAAAGAGCCGTCACACGGTTGCCGGTATAGGCGCGCACGGGGCCCTCGCCGCTCGTCTGCCCCTTCCCCTCGCCGGCGCCGTGCAGGTAGACGACGAGCGGCGCCTTCTGGCACACGGGGACGGGAGGTGCGAAGGGGTTCGCGCGGCGCGGCTCGAAGCTCGGCTCGAAGTAACCGTACTCAAGCGCGATTCCGTCGACCGCAGCAGCCTGCACCCCGGCCTTCCAGCCGGTCAACGCGGGCACGTATTCCTCGCGCAGCTGGTCAAAGACCAGGCCAACCACCGGGTCGCCGGCCTCGCCCAGCGGTAACAGCTGCGTCACGCGCAGGCGATTCTCGATATAGCGAGAACCCAGGACTCCGCCCTCAATGCGCTTGGTAAGACGAACCTCGGGGACCTCAAGCGCAACGTGAGTTCCGCAAGAAACCCGCGCACCCTCTTCGTCGCAAGGATACGCCGCAAGAACCGGCACGTACCCGGCCGAGCGCACGGCCTTCTCGGTCCCGCGCTCCTTGCGCATCACCGGCTCGCCGCCGCGCTCAATGCGCTCGCAGTAAACATTGAACCCGGCGGGCAAAACCTCGGCGGCTCCCACCTCGCATGGCAGGTCAAGAACGACCTTGGAGATCCACGGGCTAAAGTCCCCGCAGGTCACGACGGTAGCGTAGGTAGACATCGCGACACTCCCCTATTCAACGACGAGAAGCGCGTCGTGCTCAAACGGGTGCTGGGCCACCACGGTCACGCCGTCGGCGCAGTTCACGGGCAACGCCGCCACGCGCTTGTTCTCCATGTCAAACGCCTGGGCTCGCGTCGCCGCGACCTTAAGCCTAACCTTGGTCGCGCGCGGCAGGTACACCACGGTCTTCTCGCCAACTCGGGCGCAGCGGATGGCCTCGCGCCTGTCGTCCAAAAGCTCCTGCGCCGGCTCCACGGCCGCCGCGTCGTCGCCCGCGCCGGCGCCCAGGCCCTCAAGCACGTGCGGGATCAAGCCAAAGTCCCACACGCCGGGAAACTGCAGGCACTCCTGCCAGCGAAAAGGCGCGTCGAAGCCCTCGCCCAACGCCGAGCCCGTAGACCTCGACGTCTGCCAGTTCCACACGCCGTGCGCCCCATAGGTCACGCCGGCCGCAGCGCCCGCCAGCACAGAAGACCACGCGCTCGCTCGGCAGTCCTGCGCCGAGAATCGCCAGTAGACGTTGCGCGAAGCGCCCATCTGCTCGTAGCAGGGCTCGGAATTGACCAGCGGCTTCTTGGGGTAGTTGGCGAGAAAATCCTGGGGCAGGAGCCAGGCCTCGTTTTGGCCCTCGTAGTTGTGACCCGGCTGGAACATGTAGAAGTCCAAGCGGTCGACGAACTGCGCGGGGATGGTGCGGTTGCCGCGGTTGATATGCATGCAGCGCAGCGCGTTGGGCGCCAGCTCGCACACGGCGGCCAGGGCGTCCTCGTAGTAGGTCACGGCCTCGTCGCTCACAAAGTCGGTGTCGCCCGTGACAACGTAGACCGGGTCGAACTCACCCAGCTGCTCCACGACTCGCGCCACATGGGCACGAATCTCTTCGCGCGGCATGACGTCACCGCCCCCAAGGACCTTTGCCAGGCCAGAACCCCAGGTACCAGGCACGTAGTTGCACCACATCAACACCAGCGCCGGGCGAATCCCGCGCTCCACAGCCGCGGCGCACATGGCGCGTGCACGCTCCCAGTACGCCGGGTTAGACGCCGACCAGTCGAAGCGCACGCCGTCCTCGCTGGCGTAGGGCCAGATACCCAGATCGGGCATGCAGCGGTCCCACTGCGGCAGGGTGTTGATCTGCAGGACGTTCACGCCCTGCTCGGCGCGACGCGCCAAGTAATAATCCCAGTCCTCAAACGAGATGCTGGTAAACGCGCTCCAGCAGGTGTCGGCAAACCAAAACCAAGGCTTTCCGTCGAGCAAAAAACCGTCCTTGCGAGCGTTCACGCTCAGCTTACCCAGCGTCATGCGCCTCTCCTTTCAAAAAAGCGGCGCGGAACCAACCGCGCCGCCTTAGTAGTATCCCGCAAATGCCGTTAGCTTAGGCCTCGTCCATCTCGGCCAGCTCCTCCTTAGAGAAGCCGGTGAAGTAGACCACGACAGCCGCGATCACAAAGGAGATGGCCATGCCGACGATTGCCCAGACGGTGTTCATCTGGCCGCCCTGCAGGTAGTTGGTGAAGACCAGGAAGTTGGCCGCGCCGCCCGCCAGGTAATAGGTGACGCCCATGATGCCCGAGAACACCGCGCCGATGGCACCGCCGATGAACATGCCGACCATGGTGCGACGGAAGCGCATGAGGATGCCAAAGAGGGCGGGCTCGGTCACGCCGCCGGCGATGGCGGAGATGACATAGCCAATGGCAAGGCCCTTCTCGTCCTTGTTCTTCATCTTGAGGAAGGCGCCAAAAGCGCAGCCCCAAACGGCGGTCATGGCGCAGTTGGTGGAGACAAAGACAAACGGGTCATAGCCGGCTGCGATGATCTGGACCTGGGCAAGCAGGATGACAGGCATGTGCATGCCGCAGACCACAAAGAGCTGCCAGAAGGCGCCGAGGACGGCCATGACGATGAGAATGCCAATGCCGCCGAGGTCAGCCAGGCCAAAGAGCGCGTTGGCGATGAGGCTACCGATCTCGTTGCCAAGCGGGGCAAGGATGATGAAGGCGATGGGGATGGTCACGATCATGGTGCAGAACGGGGTGAAGACGGTGGAGAGCACGTCGGGCATGTGCTTCTTGAAGAACTTCTCGATCACGTACAGGACGGGCACCGAGAGGATGATCGGCAGGACGCTCTGCTGGTAGTTGGCCGCGGCGATCTGCAGGCCGTAGACCGAGATGACCGAGCCCTCGGTTGCGGCGCTCACCACAGACGGGGCCATAAGGGCGCCGCCTAGGAGCATGCCCAGGACGGGGCTGGCGCCGAGCTTCTTAGCCGCGGCATAGCCCAGGTAGATGGGGATGAAGGTGAAGGTGGCCTCGTACAGGGTGGTGTAGAGGAAGGTGTAGGTCGGATCGGTCTCGGCAAGGACGCCCAGCATCGTGGGGCCAAGGATGGCGGCGATGGTGCGGAAGAGGCCGCCGGCCATGAGCAGCGGGATGAGCTGGGTCATCGAGCCGGACAGGTAGTCCAAGATAATGTTGGGGACGTCCTTGAGCTCGAGCTTCTTCGCGGGTGCGTCGAGGTTCTCCTTGACCTCCTCGCCCTGCTTGACACCCGAGATGGCGACGAACTCGGCCAGGACCTTGGGGGCGTTTTGACCCACGATGACCTGCAGCTGCGAGCCGGCGAACTGCGCGCCCAAAACGCCCTTGACCTTCTTGATGGCGTCGGTGTCGGCCTTGGACTGGTCCTTGAGCGTGAGGCGCAGACGCGTCATGCAGTTGGTGGCGATGGTGATGTTTTCGGCACCTCCAACCAGCGGAAGGACGTCGGCGGCAATCTGGTGATTGTCAACTGCCATGTGAACCCTCTCTTTCCTGTTTGCCCAAAAGTATGGGGCTTACCTATTGCTCGGCACCAGCTTTTCTCCCCTAGCGGTACCGTGCTTTCCTTGAGTACATATTGCATGCGAGAAGTGCGTTTACTTGATTCGCGAGTTGTTTACTAAACGGTTTAGTCGCAGGTAGGCGCGTTAAGTAGCCACGGTTGCTAAACGTGGTTAAACGTGAATCGCGCGAGACGGCGGTCAGGGCGGGACGGGCCGCCGACGCCCGACGCCTCAGCGCCCCCTACCCCCGCGAGGTGGCCTGACGCACGGCGGCGTGCCAGCCGGCTCGGCGGGCGGCCACGACCTCGGTCGCCGCCGCAGGCGAGAAGACCCGGCGCTCGACGCGGTCGAAGATCGCGTTGCCGTCGTAGACCCCGGCAGAGCGCCCGGCCACAAAGGCCGCGCCCGCCGCCGAAAGCTCGGACAGCCCAGAGACCACGACGTCCGCCGCGGCCACGTCGGCCTGGAACTGCATGAGGTAGCCGTTGGCGGTCACGCCGCCGTCGGCCCTCAGCTCCCCCACCGCAAGGCCGCTGTCTGCCCGCAGGGCATCCAGCACGTCCGCCA
>CAVDXJ010000106.1:0-5843 GCA_963612765.1 Oscillospiraceae bacterium | reverse complement strand
AAAGGCCGCGTCGAGGAAGGGCACCCCCTCGACCGGCGACGTGACCTGGGGCGGCCTCGCGGGCCTTCTCGCCCTGGCCGCTGCCTGCCTGGTGGCCGCGCGCCTGTCTCGCCGCAAGGGCTAAACGCCAGGAGGCGTAAGGTTCTTCTCGCTACAAAATCGCCGCCCGGGCGCAGGTGAAGTAGCATTTTGCTACAAAACCGCGACCCGGGCGCAGATATAACGGCCGTTTGCTACAAAACAGCGGGCCGGGCGCAAATTTCCAGCGCCCAGCCCGCGTTTTTCTAGCGAGAAGGCCGCCGCACAGCGCCCAGCCCGCGATTTTGTAGCGAGAAACTCGCCTGGTAGGGGAGAAGCATCCCTACTCCGCCAAGATCTTGAAGCAGATCTTCTTGAGCGGGCCCACCTCGGCGTCGCCGTGGACGAGGTTGGGCATGTGGGGCTCGCCGGTCATAAAGATGGCAAAGCGACCCTTGCCCAGGGTGCCCACCAGGATGTCCTCGTTGCCCTCGGCGGCCTTCCAAAAGCCCTTGTCGCCCTCGACGTCGAACTCGGTCAAAGGCTCAAGGTTGCCGCGCGTGGTGGCAAAGTCCTCAACGCCCTCGAGGTCCATCTGCAGGTCAATGTACTTGCGGTGGGTCTCAAAGCGGCCGTTCTCGGGCAGCTTGGTTTTGGCCTCCATGGTGTTGGCAAAGACCTTCTCGCCGTCGATCAATGTCTTGCCCAGAGGCAGGTCGGCGGGGTCGTTGTTGGCAAACCAGTCGATCAGGGTGTCGAGGTTCTTGTTAAGGCCGCGGTAGGCCTCGATTCCGCTGATTGCGTCGTAGATCATGGCATTCCTTTCGTTGTGATTTTGATGCCGAGAAACACTTTACTCCTGCGAGCTTAGGCGAGCTTCCAGTAATACGCCGAGTAGGGCGCAAGCTCGGCTCCGCCGTCAAACGTGACTGTCTGGCCGGTGATCAAATCCGTCCCGCCCGCTGCCCCGGCGTCGAAGCCCACCCTCGCGGCCTGACCGGCAGCGTTGATGGCCACGACTACTCGCTCGCCGTCCACCGCGCGGAGAAACACCAGTTGTTGCGGGGTAACGGCCAGCTGCTCGTAGCTGCCCCACACGATTGCCTGGCTGCCCGCGCGAGCCGCTGCCAGGTCGCGAATCCATTCGGTAAGCTCATTCCACTCCGGCGCGTCGAGCGCGGGCCGCAGCTCGTGGTCGCCAAACTTCTGCTCGCCCTCGATGCCCCACTCGCTGCCGTAGTAGACGCATGGCACGCCTGCCATGCCAAACAACAGGCCGTACAGGGGCCGCAGCTGCGCCTTGTCCTCAAGCTGCGTGGCGATGCGCGGCACGTCGTGGTTGTCAACAAAATCCAGCAGGTGCTTGCCGGTGTAGAGGTCCCAGGGGTGCGAGCCGCTCTGGCGCTCAAGCGCGTAAGCTACTTCGTGCATGTTTGCCGAGTTCATCGACGACCACAGGCCCTTGTAGCACTCGTAGTTGGTCACGGTGTCGCAAAGCTCGTCTCCCATCCAGCGGTTGTAGTCGCCAAACATGGTCTCGCCCAGTAGCAGGAACTTCTCACCACGTGCGTCGGATATCTCGTTGGCAATGCGGCGCAGGTAGCCGATGAATCCGGGCTCCAGGCAGTAGGCCACGTCCAAGCGCAGGCCGTCGATGTCAAAGTCGCGCACCCAGCCGCGGATGACGTCTACCAGGTAGTCGTTGAGGTCAAAGCAGCCGTGGTTGAGCTTGACCAGGTAGGGGACACCTTGCCACGTGGCGTACGAGAAGCCGTCGTCCCACTCGGTGTTGCCGCCCCAGTCAATCTCGAACCAGCCCGCGTACGGCGACTGGTCGCGCTTCTCGCGTACGTCCTTGAAGGCCCAAAAATCGCGTCCCACATGGTTAAAGACGGCGTCGAGAAGAACCCGGATTCCCGCTGCGTGACAAGCGGCCACAAGGTCTACCAGGTCTTCATTGGTCCCCAGACGGCAGTCGACCTTTGTGTAGTCGCTGGTGTCGTAGCCGTGCGAGAGGCTGTCGAACACAGGATTCAAGATCAGGCAGGTAACGCCCAGCTTCTTCATGTGGTCGACCCAGCCGTCGTCAATTAACTTTTGCAGGCGATGAACCACCACGCCGTCGTTCTCGTAAGGGGCCCCGCACAGGCCCAAAGGATAGATCTGATAGGCAAAAGAAGGCTCGAACCAGCTCATAAGAAAGTCCTTTCGACGAGAAGACCACCCGAGTATATATAAGTGCGCGAAGGCCCCCGTCGACCCTTTCTGTAAGCGGTGTGCATGGCTCGCGGCACGGCACCGTAAGGTCTGCGCTAAGCGAACTTAAATGTTCGGTACGTTCGAGATAAACCTTCGCGAAACCCGTTTAATACCGTTTATCCCGCTTATCTTTACCGCTCACCTGTTTTATACTGTCATCCGTCAGAGGTTAGGCGTTTGAAAAGGCACGCCAAAAAGTATGACTGCGAAGGGACAGCGCAATGAAGATTCTGTTTTACGGCACCGCGAGCTACGACAGGGATTCCTTTACTCAGGAGCTCAAGAGCTACCCGGAAATCAAGATCGACTTCATTGAGTCCAACCTCACGCCCATGACCGCCGCCCTGGCCCGCGGCTACGACGCCGTCTGCGCCTTCGTCAACGCCGACGCCGGCGCCATGACCCTTGAGATCCTTGCTGGCTTTGGCGTCAAGCTCGTCCTTATGCGCTGCGCCGGCTTCGACGCCGTCAACGTTCCCGTGGCCCAGGACCTGGGCCTCAAGGTCACCCGCGTTCCCGCTTACTCTCCCGAGGCCATCGCCGAGCACGCCATGGGCCTGGCCCTTTGCGCCAACCGCCGCATCCACAAGGGCTACAACCGCGTTCGCGACAACGACTTCAACCTTGAGGGCCTTGTCGGCGAGACGCTCTATGGCAAGACCGCCGGCATCATCGGCACCGGCCGCATCGGCGCCGCCCTTTGCCGCATCTGCAAGGGCTTTGGCATGACCGTCCTGGGTTCTGACCTGTACCCCAACCAGAAGCTCGTGGACGACGGCGTGGTTGACGAGTACGTGGATTACGACGAGCTTTACCGTCGCAGCGACCTTATCTCGCTGCACGCTTTCCTCAACGAGGAGAGCCGCCACATGATCTGCGACGAGTCCATCGCCAAGATGAAGGACGGCGTCATCTTCGTCAACACCGGCCGCGGCGGCCTCGTTGACACCCAGGCCCTTATCCGCGGCATCCTCTCTGGCAAGATCGGCGCCGCCGGTCTGGACGTCTACGACGAGGAAGGCCCCAACGTCTACCAGGACCGCGCCGGCGAGATCATCGACTCCGTCACTTCTCGCCTGTGCTCCTTCCCCAACGTGGTCATGACGTCTCACCAGGCGTTCTTCACCAAGGAGGCCCTGGGCGAGATTGCCCGCGTTACCCTGGACAACGCCCAGGCCTACGCCAACGGCACCGATTTCGTTGACCGTTCTGTAGTTTGTTAATTTGGCGCCCCGGCCGCAATGACCGGGGCGTTTACCGATACCGATAGAAAGAGGTTATTGATGGCATTCAGCAAGAAGACAAAGATTGTGTGCACCATGGGTCCTGCCACCGAGGATGAGGAGGTCCTGCGCCAGCTTATCTTGCACGGAATGAACGTCGCCCGCTTCAACTTCTCCCACGGTTCCCACGAGTACCACCGCTCCATGATCGAGAAGGTCCGCTCCATCTCCCGTGAGCTGTCCATCCCTGTGGCCATCCTTCTTGACACCAAGGGCCCCGAGGTCCGCACCGGCCTTCTGGTCGACGGCGAGAAGGTCACCGTCAACACCGGCGACAAGATCGTCGTGACCGCCCAGCCTACCTCCGAGGACTTCCACGGCACCGCCGAGCACATCTCGCTTGACTACCTTGACCTGCCCTCCGAGGTCACCAAGGGCTCCGTCATCCTGATCGACGACGGCCTGGTTGGCCTTGAGGTCGACCACGTCGAGGGCCAGGACATGCACTGCGTCGTCACCAACGGCGGCCAGATCGGCGAGCGCAAGGGCGTGAACATCCCCAACGTCAACATCGGCCTGCCTTCCGTCACCGCTCAGGACCGCGCCGACATCATGTTTGGCTGCGAGCTTGGCATCGACGCCATCGCCGCTTCCTTCATCCGCGACGCCGCCGCCGTCGAGGGCATCCGTCAGATCTGCACCGAGATGGGCGCCCCGCACGTCCAGATCTTCCCCAAGATCGAGAGCGCTCTTGGCGTCGAGAACTTCGACGAGATCCTGCACGTCTCTGACGGCATCATGGTTGCCCGTGGCGACCTGGGCGTCGAGGTTCCTGCTGCTCAGGTGCCCCACATCCAGAAGACCATCATCCGCAAGTGCGCCGAGCACTACAAGCCGGTCATCACCGCTACCCAGATGCTCGACTCCATGCAGCGTAACCCCCGCCCGACCCGCGCCGAGGTCAACGACGTCGCCAACGCCGTCTACGACGGCACCGACTGCGTGATGCTGTCTGGCGAGACCGCTGCGGGCAAGTACCCCATCGACGCCGTGCGCACCATGGCCGAGATCTGCAAGGAGACCGAGAAGTACGTCGAGGAGAACAAGAACTACTACGACCGTCGCGGCGTGCGCAACGTTAACGGCGCCACCGGCTTCGCTGCCGTGGAGATGGCCGACCGTGTTGAGGCCAAGTGCATCATCGTCCCCACGCACTCCGGCCGTTCTGCTCGCCTGGTCTCCAAGTTCCGTCCCAAGGTGCCTCTGTACGCCATGTCTCCCTCTGAGGAGAGCATCCGTCGCACCTGCTTCTACTGGGGCGTCTATGGTTTCCGCACCACCGAGCAGGGCTCTTTGTCCAACACCCTGTACAACGCGCTGACCACCGCCAAGGACAACGGCGTGGTTGATGCCGGCGACCTGGTTGTCCTCACCGCCGGTGACCCTCAGACCTCCCCGCGTCAGGGCGACTACACCACCTCCACCAACATGGCCATGATCGCCCAGGTGCAGTAAGGTTTTCTCGCCAGCTTGGCTTTAATGCCTGCACAACGCCCGGTTCCCTTTTGGGACCGGGCGTTTTTTCGTGGGCGTTGTGGGTAAAATCTTGCCCGTCTGGTAGACTTAAAAGGCTTTATAAGAGCGGTCGCTCAATAGGCTTGATGAGCCCTTGCCCTCTCCTGGGAATTATGATCGGGCATCAAGCTGGCGGCCGTGACAATTAGATAACCCAGGAGGGGGAATCGTATGAAAGAGTACCTGTCTTCATCCGACGCTGTCTTGCGCGAGCAAGGCACCGATGCCGAGGCTGGCCTAACTGCCGCCGAAGCCGCATCGCGACTGGAGAAGAACGGCCCCAACAAGCTTAAGGAAGAGGAGAAGACCCCGCTGTGGATCCGCTTCTTCCAGCAGATGGCCGACCCCATGGTCATCATGCTTATCGCGGCCGCTGCCATTAGCGCTATCACCGGCGCCATCCAGGGCGAGATCGACTTTGCCGACGTCATCATCATTATGGCCGTCGTCATCATCAACTCGGCGCTGGGCGTCATCCAGGAGGCCAAGAGCGAGGAGGCCCTGGCCGCCCTGCAGGAGATGAGCGCCGCTCAGTCCAAGGTCATGCGCGACGGCAAGCTGGTTCATCTCGCCAGTTCCGAGCTGGTTGTGGGCGACGTCGTGCTGCTCGAGGCCGGCGACTCGGTGCCTGCCGACTGCCGTGTGCTCGAGAGCGCCTCGATGAAGATCGAGGAGGCCGCGCTCACCGGCGAGTCCGTGCCCGTGGAGAAGCGCGCCGAGGCGATTGAGCTGGCCGCCGGCGCCGACGACGTGCCCCTGGGCGACCGC
>CAVDXJ010000105.1:0-5859 GCA_963612765.1 Oscillospiraceae bacterium | reverse complement strand
GGACGGTGTGCCGCAGACCATCAAGAAGGACCGGGCCAACCACGGGTTTGGCATGAAGTCGATGAACTGCATCGTGGGACGCTACGGCGGGACCCTGCACACCGGGGCCAAGGACGGGATTTTCTACCTCAACGCTCTTCTCGCCGGCAGCGCCAAGTAGGCGATTTTGCGGCGGTGCTGGTAGAATAGCCAGGTTACCGCTACAGAAAGGATTGCCCCATGGCAGCCATCAACTACCAGCTCGCACGTTTTGAGGCCTCGTACGGCACGGTCGAGAACCTGCCCGCGCCCACTACCCCCGAGGTCGCCGTCGCTGGCCGCTCCAACGTGGGCAAGTCATCCCTCTTGAACAAGGTCTTTGGCAGGAAGGGCCTGGTCAAGGTCTCGTCCACGCCGGGCAAGACGTGCAACATCAACTTCTTTGACGTCGACGGCATTCGCTTTGTCGACCTGCCGGGCTACGGCTTTGCCAAGGTTTCCATGAAGGAGCGCGAGCGTTGGGCCAACCTCATCAGCGGCTACTTTGAGCAGGAGCGCAGCTTCAACATCGTCTTGTCGCTAGTGGACATTCGCCACGAGGCGCAAAAGCTGGACCTCGAGATGATCGGCTTTTTGAAGGAGCAGGAACTGCCCTTTATCGTGGTCTTGACCAAGGCCGACAAGCTGTCGAAAACCAAGCAAAATGCGCAGGCGGCCCTCTTGAGCCGCCAACTGGGCGTGCCGCGCGAGGACATGGTGATCACGTCTTCCGAGACGGGCTTTGGCATCGACGAGCTTAAGCGGCGCATCGCGGAGGCTTGTTTGTAGGACGCGCGAACAGCGCAAATAAATCCCAGGTAGAAAAGCTAAATTAGTCCCAAGCGCTCCAGGGCGGTGGCAACACCGTCTTGGGCCACGTGATCGGCGATGAAGTCGGCGTGCTCTTTGACCTTGTCCGATGCGTTGCCCATGACAACGCTGACGTCGGCCTCGTCCAGGATGGAGAGGTCGTTTTCCGAGTCGCCAAAGGCATAGAAGCATGAGGGCGTGAAGGGCAACGACTCGATGAAGCGATGGGCGCCCGCACCCTTGCTTGTACCGGGAATCACCAGCTCATGATAGCCGTCGGCCACATTGAGGTAGGTGAAGTTCTGCATAAGGAAGTCGCTGCTTTGGCAGGCGGCAAGGCTCGTTTGGTAGAAGTCCATCTTGCAGAACTCAAGGGGTTTGCCGGCGGCGACGTAATCCTCGTAGAAGTCGAGGTGCTCCATCATGCGGCAGAACTCGGAGCCGTGGTCGCCGCTCACGATCAGACAGCCGTAGGGGCCCGAGATCAAGGTCTCCATGCCAACGCGGCGAATCTCGGAGTGGGTCTTGGCCCACATATCGGCCGACATCGTGCGCTCAAAGACCACCTGGCCGTCATGAATGACGCGCGCCCCGTCCATAGTGACCGCGCCCGCGAAGGGCAAGCTCTCGAGCAGGTTCTTAATGCCGCCAAGGTCACGGCCAGTGCAGACCACGGCCACGTTGCCCGCGTCCACAAAGCGGCGAATGGCATCTGCCACGCGAGGGGTGGGAATATCTGTGGGCCCGGTCACGGGGTCACGGTAGGTGAGGGTTCCGTCAACGTCAAAGAAAGCGACTACCGGCTCTGACATGTCCTTCTCTTCCGGTTTGGCGCGCGTTGGGGCGCACGGGCAACGACTTGGTTAGGGTAGCACCCCCGCGCAGCGACGCCGAACGCGAGAAACGTGCCCTTAACGGGCCGCTGGCAGGCGCGACATTAAGGACACACCCTCCAAGCCCCATGCAAAAGCAGCTCTAGCGAGTCGCCCGCACACGTATTTTCGAAATGCGGCGGCAGTATGGCAACTTGCCGAGTAGCCGGGGCCCTGCGCCCACAAAACCGCAGGTGGCCAAAAGCCAAAACGGTTGGCTACTCAACGAGTCGCCATACTGCCGCCGCATTTCGCAATTAGGTTGCAAAGACGGGCCACGACGCCCTAATCCTGGGCGCTGCGCTGGGCCAAAAAGGCGCGGGTGCGCTCCTCGCGGGGGTTGTCGATCAGCTCGCGGGCCGGGCCCTGCTCCACAATCACTCCGCCGTCCATAAAAACGATACGGTCGGCCACCTCGCGGGCAAAACCCATCTCGTGCGTGACGATGACCATGGTCATGTTCTCGGCGGCCAGGCCCTTGATGACCTTAAGAACCTCCGAGGTCAGCTCGGGGTCAAGCGCGCTCGTGGGCTCGTCAAAGTAGACGATCTGCGGGTTCATGGCCAGGGCGCGGGCAATGCTTGCGCGCTGCTGCTGACCGCCCGAAAGCTGGCAGGGCACCTTCTCCTCGTTGCCCGTAAGCCCCATTTTGGCGAGAAGGGCGCGGGCCTGCTGCTCGACCTCGACGCGGTCGCGCTTTTGCACGCATACCGGCGCATCCATGACGTTACGCAGCACCGTGAAGTGCGGGAACAGGTTGTAGTTCTGGAAGACCAGCCCAAAACGGCCGCGCGCCTGCTTCATAACGTCTTTACCAGCGTAGGCGCCGTCCTTGGCAACCGCAAGGTCGCCGTAGGACACGTCGCCCGCGCTCACCTCCTCAAGCAAGGTCATGCAGCGCAGCAAGGTCGACTTGCCGCCGCCCGAGGGGCCAATGATGGCCACGACCTCGCCCGGCATCACCGAAAGCGAGATGTCGCGCAGGACCTCCAGGTCCCCAAAGCTCTTCTTGATGTGGTCGACGCTTACGACCGCGGCGTTGTTCTCGGCCATCTTCTCTCCTTGAACGCCCGGTTCGCACAGCGATGCCAGGCGCAAACGTGGGCTTAGTCTTGGTAATAGTTGAGACGGGCCTCGATACGCCCGGCCGCAACGTCGATCAGCAGGTTAAAGACCCAGTAGAAGGCCGCAGCGATCACAAACGGCAGCATCGAGACCTGCGAGGCCACCAGCTGCTTAGCCACACTAAACATCTCGATGACGCCAATGGAGAAGGCCAGCGAGGTGTCCTTGACCAGCGTGATGACCTCGTTGGTGACAGACGGCATGATCCGCTTCACGACCTGCGGCAACACGATGCGCACAAAGGTCTGGGAGCCGGAATAGCCCAGGACCTCGGCAGCCTCGTACTGGCCGCGCGGGATTGACTGAATGCCCGAGCGGTAAATCTCGGCGAAGTAGGCCGCGTAGTTGATGATGAAGGCCACGATCGTGGCGTACCACTTGCTGTCGGTGGTGAGGCTGATGCCAAAAACGTAGTACGGCATGAAGTAAATCGCAAACATCTGCAGCATAAGCGGGGTGCCGCGCATCAGCGAGATGTAGACGCGGGCAAGCCACGACAGCGGCTTGAAGCGGCTCATGCGCGCAAAGGCCACCAACATGCCCAGCGGCAGCGACCCCACCAGCGTGAAGGCAAAGATCTGCAGGCTCGTCAAAAAGCCCGAGCCAAGCATCCCGGCCATCGTCGTTATATCCACGCGCGTCTCCTCTCACGGGACGCGGGCACCGCGGCCCAAAAGCCACGATGCCCGCCTGCGCCCAAAGTCAAAAAGGCTTTATGCCAAGCACCAGTTGGTGTAGGAAATGCCCTGGTCAGCGTACTTCTCGCAAAGCTGTTTGACAAAGGCGTCGTCGTCCATGGCCTTCAAGGTGGAGGTCACGGTCTCGGCGGTGGCGGTGTCGCCCTTCTTGAAGCCCACGGCGTAGTGCTCGCTGGAAAGCTGCTCGTCAAGCTGGGTGTAGGCGTCGGGCTTGGCGGCCAGCTGATAGGCGGCGATGGAAAGGTCACAGGCCACGGCGTCGACGGCGCCCGACTCAAGCTGCATGAAGGCGGTGTTGTAGTCGCCGATGGTGTCCAAGGTGGCAAAGGTCGCGGCGACATCGGCCTTGTCGGCGTCCTCGCCAGCCAGGACCTCGTAGGCGGCAGAATCGGTCTGGGTGATGACGGTCTTGCCCGCAAGGCCGGCCAGCTTGTCGATCCCCGAGCCCTTCTTAACCACGACGACCTGGGCGTTGATCATGTAGTTGCCCGAGAAGGTGTAGCTGTCCTCGCGGCCCTCGACGGTGAAGCCGTTCCAGATGCAGTTGATGGCGCCGGAGTCCATAAGGGTATCCTTGGCGTCCCAGTCGATGGGCTCGAGCTGGACCTCCCAGTCGTTGCGCTTGGCGGTCTCTTGAGCAAGCTCCAGGTCAAAGCCGGTATAGGAGCCGTCGTCACCCACGTAGCCATAGGGAGGATAGGCCGAGTCAAAGCCCACGATGAGCTTCTTGGTTGCGGTGGCCGACTTGTCGGCGCTGGCGGCGGAGCTGCTGGAGTCGCTGCTGGTGGTGCTGGAGCTAGAGCTGCTGGCGGACGTGTTGCCACAGCCGGCCAGGACGGCACTGGCGGCTACCCCACCAAAGGCGGCGAGAAACTCACGACGGTTCATGTTGATCTTCATTGGAACTCCCCTGCGGTTACGCAGGCCCGCCTACCAGGCCCGCATTGCTTGTCTCGGTCATGCACTTTAGCTGAGTAAAGCGCGAACGGTAGTGACTATAGACTTTAGTTGAGTAAAGCGCAACCGCCCTTCTCGCCGTTTTTTCAAGCCGAAACAAAGATGCGACGTGCCTCGGCCCTCGCCCCTGTGCTATAGTCGCTTCTTGTACTTGAGGGAGTAGTCGCATCCGGCAAGACCGGTTGCGGCAAGTCAACATACTGGTTCTTGGCGCGGGATGCGCCAAACGACCTGGCTTGCCTTAATGAACGAGACTCACGTACGGCATCGAGAGGTGCTGTGCGTAGGTCTCTTTTTTGAGCCCGCGCGCAGCAAAGCAAACGCTGCGCGCGGGCTTTTTCGTGCGGGGCCTTTGCTTGAAACAAGAGAGGGGTATTCCGTGCAGAACGCTCACACGCTCTCACGGAAGGAGTTGCTGGCTAAAACCGGCAGCGACGAAGAGCGAGGGCTCAAGTCGTCGCAGGTAGAGGCCTCGCGCGCCGCGCACGGCGCCAACTCCTTCACTCAGGCCAAGGGAGAGTCCCTGGCCCGGCGCATCTGGGACGCATCAACCGAACCTATGCTCGTGATGCTGATCTTTGCCGCCATCATCACGCTGGGCGTCAACATCGCCCGCTACTTCACCGGCGGCGAGTACAACTTCCTCGAGTGCGCCGGCATCTTTTGCGCCATCGCGCTCTCGGTCGTGATCACGATCATCACCGAGGGCAAGAGCGCCAAAGCATTCGAGGAGCTCAACCGCATCAACGAGGACACGCTGGTCAAGGTCATCCGCGACGGCGAGCCCACGCTTGTCCCCCAGCGCGACATCGTGGTGGGCGACGTCCTTTTGGTCGAGACGGGCGACAAGATCGTGGCCGACGGCAGGCTGCTTTCCAGCGTTGACCTTAGCGTCAACGAGAGCTCGCTTACCGGCGAGTCGATGCCCGTGACCAAGAACGCCGAGGCCACTTGCAGCGACGCCACCCCCGTCGCCGAGCGCGCCAACATGCTCTACTCCGGTTGCTTTGTGGCCGCCGGCACCGGAAAACTGCTGGTCACCGGCGTGGGCAACGACACCGAGTTTGGCCAGATCGCCAAAGAGCTGGGTACCATCGAGAAGGCCTCGACGCCGCTGCAAGAGAAGCTCGACCGCCTGGGCAAGCAGATCACCGTCATGGGCTGCACCGCCGCCGGCATCGTCTTTGCCATCGAGATAGTTACGTTCTTGATGAACAACACCTTTAACTGGGAGACGGTCTCGGACGCCTTCATCACCTCGATCGTTTTGATCGTCGCGGCCGTGCCCGAGGGCCTGCCCACCATCGTGGCCGTCTCGCTGGCACTCAACATCATCAAGATGAGCCGCGAGAACGCCCTGGTCAAGAAGATGATCGCCT
>CAVDXJ010000104.1:0-5900 GCA_963612765.1 Oscillospiraceae bacterium | reverse complement strand
CCGCCATCTGCGGCCGCGTCTGCCCGCAGGAGAACCAGTGCGAGGGCAAGTGCGTTCGCGGCAAGAAGGGCGAGCCGGTGGCCATCGGTCAGCTGGAGCGCTTTGTGGGCGACCAGCCCGAGTTGGCCTCTGCCCCGGTCATGAAGCCCAAGAACGGCAAGAAGGTCGCCATCGTGGGCTCTGGCCCCTCGGGCATCACCTGCGCCGGCGAGCTGGCCCGCAACGGCTTTGACGTCACCGTCTTCGAGGCGTTCTTCACCGGCGGCGGCGTGCTGGTCTACGGCATCCCCGAGTTCCGTCTGCCCAAGGCCGTCGTCAAGCGCGAGATCGATGGCCTTGAAGAGATGGGCGTCAAGTTTGAGTACAACGCTGTAGTTGGCAACATCACCAACGCCGACGAGCTGTTTGAGCAGGGCTTCGATGCCATTTACGTGGCCACCGGCGCAGGACTTCCTAAGTTCCTCAACGTGCCTGGCGAGAACCTCCCCAACGTGTTCTTTGCCAACGAGTACCTCACCCGCGTGAACCTCATGAAGGCCAACAACTTCCCCGAGTACGACACCCCCACCAAGCACGGCAAGAACGTCGTGGTCTTTGGCGGCGGCAACGTGGCCATGGACGCCGTGCGTACCGCTAAGCGCCTGGGCGCCGAGCACGCCATTATCGCGTATCGCCGCACCGAGGAAGAGATGCCCGCCCGTCGCGCCGAGCTGCACCACGCCAAGGCCGAGGGCGTCGAGGTCATGCCGCTGGTCGCGCCGCTGGAGTTCGTGGCCGGCGAGGACGGCACCGTGTGCGCCGTGCGCGTGCAGAAGATGGAGCTGGGCGAGCCCGACGACTCCGGCCGTCGCCGTCCCGTGCCCATCGAGGGCGCCATCGAGGAGATTCCCTGCGACGTGGCGATCTCTGCCATCGGCACCAACGCCAACCCGTTTGCGGCCAAGATCGGCGGCCAGATGGAGCTCAACAAGTGGGGCTACATCGTGGCCGACGAGGAGACCGGCCAAACGACCGACCCGCGCATCTGGGCCGGCGGCGACATCGTGACCGGTGCCGCGACCGTCATCCTGGCGATGGGCGCCGGCAAGAAGGCCGCCGCGAGCATCACCAAGAGCCTGGTGGGCGACGCCGAGTAGAGCTTCTCGCCATCTGGTTCGACCCCGTCTGTCATACCGGGCCGCGCGCTTCTTTTGAGGCGCGCGGCCCGGCTTTTTCTTGGCCTTCTGCGCCGTAGAAACCCACGTTCATATGCCTTTTTCCCCGTCTACGACGCCGCTGGCCTCCACATCATCGGATCTACGTAAAGGAGAAGCGCCATGGATCTCTATGTCGCTGCCGTCACAGCGTCCTCGGCAATCTACGAGGTGCTGAAGTTCGTCGCCCTAATCCTACTCATCTGTGCCCTGATCAAGTACCTTCGGTCAAAATAGGGACCAGATGCCCCTTAATGGGTGGTCAGCAGACATCCGCCTGGCTTATCCCATAGTAAAATCGACTCTGCCGAGTAAACCTCAAATTTCCAAGCCTGCCAACTGGGCAAATGCAACCGCATTGTCCTCGGCTACTCAGCAAAGTCATTTTTACTATGGGATATGTCAGACGGATCTCTATTTGTTCCTGACCATCCCCCTCTAATCAGGTACATCCTTTGTCGTTTGCCCAGGATTGCCACAAACACAGACGATTGGACGAAGTTTACCGTTGACGAGCAGCCTATAACAGTCCTCCTGGGGTATAACAAAAGACAGTCTGCGGCGAGGGTCCGCGGACCAAATCCGTCCGTGTTTTCCCAGTTGAGAGGGGTACTAATGTCCAAGTACGAGGGAACCCAGACCGAGAAGAACCTGCAGGCCGCCTTTGCCGGCGAGTCTCAGGCCACCAACAAGTACGTCTACTTTGCCTCCGTCGCCAAGAAGGAGGGCTTCGAGCAAATCGCCGAGATCTTCCGCAAGACCAGCGCCAACGAGCAGTACCACGCCAAGATGTGGCTGCGCGAGCTCGAGGGCATTGGTGACACCGCCCAGAACCTGGACTCCGCTGCCGACGGCGAGAACTTCGAGTGGACCGACATGTACGACGAGTTTGCCAAGACCGCCGAGGAGGAGGGCTTCCCCGAGCTTGCCGAGAAGTTCCGCCAGGTGGGCGCCATCGAGAAGCACCACGAGGAGCGTTACCGTGCCCTGCTGAAGAACGTCGAGACCGCCGCTGTCTTTGAGAAGAGCGAGGTCAAGGTGTGGGAGTGCCGTAACTGCGGCCACATCGTCGTGGGCACCAAGGCCCCCGAGGTCTGCCCCGTCTGCAACCACCCCCAGGCCTACTTCGAGGTCACGGCCGAGAACTTCTAATTAGGGTCGTAAGCCAATCCGAGCTGCTCCCCCTTTGTTTCTGTGCTCAAACAGTCCTGACTCGCACGAAGGCCACATTAAGTGGCCTTCGGCTCATGCGGAACTGCGCCATAAACAAAGGGGGAGCAGCCTTGTATCGTCTTATTTTTTCAGCGGCGGCATGGGCTGCCAGGTGGGGTCGTGCAGGATGACCTTGGACTCCTTGTAGCCCGCCCAAAGGCGCGCCCAGCCGCTCTTCAAGTGACTACGGTCCACGATCAAGATGCGCAGCAACTCCTTAGAGAAGTTGGCCAGGGTGCCCACCGCGTAACCCACGGGGTTGTAGTCGCCGTAGACCTTGTAGTAACGGGCCAGGTAGCCTCGGTTTCGTGTGATGTAGAAGCGCGTCATGTCGCTTGTCGAGTTAAGCTGGCGCACGCTGCCTATCTCTTTGTTTGCCACCTCGCGACGGCGCGACAGCATGTAATCCGGCACGTAGTACACATCAAAGTGTTTACTAACTACATAGCCGTAGCACGCGTCGTCCAGGTAAATGAAGAAACGCGGATCAGGCAGGCCCACCTCGTCCACCACGCGGCGAGAAAAGCACGAGCCCTCAAAGCACAGCGCGTTTGCCGCCTTGAAGCGCTCGCCCTCGCGCCAGCTGTCGCGCGAGAAGGGGTTGTAAATGGCCAGCGAGGGCCAAAAACGGTGCTGCCAGTAGAAGTGCCCGCCGTCGAAGTCGCGGCGACGGCCCATGAAGGCCTGGGTCTCGGCCGACCATCGGCGCATCGTGGCCAGGCCGTCGGGCTCGACCGCCACGTCGTCGTCCATGACCCAAAACCAATCGGCGCCCAGGTCATAAGCCACGCGCACGCCCTCAGAGAAGCCGCCGGCGCCACCGGTGTTCTCGGTCATGGGGTGGTAGACCACGCGGTTCACGCCGCCCTGGGTGTCGGGGTCGTCGTCCGCATCGCCCCAGCACTCGGCCACGCGGGCCGAGAAATCCTGCAGCATCGCCGCCGTCTTAGGCGAGTTCTCGTTGTCAACCACCACAATGCGCCACGGAGCCTCGTCCAAACACAGGATAGAGTCGAGCAGCCCGGCGAGCAGGTCTTGCCTCTTGAAGGTCACTATGATGATCGCGGGCCGCTTCATGAACATCCTCTCGTAGCTTTTGCTGCTTTATTATAGGGTACACACTTGATGGTTTCTTGGGCGCCGCGCGCGCCCGCGCCGGGAGGGCACATGAGCACAGCCAGCGATATGGTTTCGATAATTATCCCCATGTACAACGTGGCCGCCACGCTTGACCAGTGCCTCTCTAGCATCGAGGCGCAAACCCACACCAACCTTGAAATCATCTGCGTAAACGACGGCAGCCCTGACGACAGCTCGGCCATCGCGCACACCCACGCCGCGGCGGACCCCCGCATCACCGTGGTCGACAAGCCCAACGAAGGCTACGGCGCCTCGTGCAACCGTGGCATGGCCCTGGCCCGCGGCGCCTGGACCGCTATCGTCGAGCCCGACGACTACCTTGAGCCCACGATGTTCGAAGAGCTACTGAGAAAAGCCTCGTCGCTGCCCCAGACTCCCGACGTCGTGAAGTGCGCCTACTGGCGCGTCTTTGACGAGAACGGCCGCTCAAGCCGCGTCGTGTGCCCGTACAAGGGGCGTGTGAAGCCCAAGACCCAGCCCTTCGCCATAGGCGACGGCGTCGAGCTGCTGCTCCACCACCCCGCCATCTGGGCGGCCATCTACCGCACCGACTTCTTGCGCACCCGCGGCATCACCATGGTCGAAGTCCCCGGCGCCGGCTGGGCCGACAACCCCTTTATGGTCCAGACCCTGTGCGCGACCAAAGCAATCGCCTACGTCGACTTGGCGCTCTACAACTACCGCGAGCACGACCTTAACGACGCCGAGCACCTGGCGGCCAAAAGCCCTCTGGTCCCTCTCAGCCGCTGGAACGAGATGCTGGATGCAGCCCTTGAGCTGGGCGTCGATGACCGCCGCGTGCTGGAGGCCCTGGCCCTGCGCGGGGTGAACTACACCTCGATCACGCTGGGCGCCGCGCCCGCCGATACCCAGGCCCGCGAGCTTGCCGCTCGCTCGATGGCACGTCTCGACGCCTCGTTGGTACTGGACAACGCCAGCGTGAGCCCAAACGGCAAGCGCCTGTACTGCGAGCTCCTGGGCCTCCCCGCGCCGCAGGTCGATAAGGCGGCCTGGGCGGCTCACCTGACAAAAGAGGGGTTCTATCGCGTGAAGACCAACGGGCTTGGATTTGCCCTCGACGTCGCCAAGCGACGTTTGGGCAGGTAGAAGAGCGCCAACCTATAAGTAGAAATCCGGCATCAAACTGGCCGGCAGGCCGCCGTGCAGTACGTTCCACACCTTGGCCTGGGCGCCCGCAAGGCCGGGCTTGCCGGCGTTGACCAGCATCGCCATGGTCTTCGCGGCGCCCGACTTGGGGTTGGCCACACTGGCCGCAAACCGTGCGCGCTCGGACGTCACGGCCTGGGCGAGGCAGGCCTGACGCTCCTTGGCCCGCTCCTTCTCAACCGGGGCGCACGCCAACATCGACACGACGTTGGCAAGAAACTCCAGGTAACGGTTTTGCAGTGCCTCCATAGACGCAGCGTCGCCTTCAAGGCCCCAGTGGCGGTACAGCTCGATGGCGGCCGCGTACTCGGCCTCAAGGCAACCCAGGCCACGGCGCTCAAACGTCTGCCGGTCAAGCTGGCCCATAACGGGAATCCGGCGAGAGATGCGCTGTGCATAGCCCTTCGAGACGCCCACACGCTCGACATCGGCCAGGTAGGCGCGAGTGAAGCCGTGATCGGTAAAGGCGTCCTCGTCAAAAGAAAGCCCCAGGTCAAGCACGCGACTGCGCAAGAAGAGCTTGCCGCAGGCGGGCGCCAGCTGCCCCTGCGAAAGGTAGCGCCAGGCGTTTGCCCTAAAGTCGTGCTGCGTCAAGAAGACGGTCTCTTGCGTAGGCGCGTCGATCGTCGCGGTGCGCCGCCCGCAGGACAGCTCGACGTACAGACCGCCAAAGACCAGCTCAAGGTTATTGTCGTCGGCCAGCTTAAGCATGTGGGCGATCGCCATGGGCTCAACCCAGGCATCCTGCGGCATGACCAAGACATAACGGCCGCGAGCCATCGCCAGCGCCTTGTTGAGCGCGGCGGCATACCCCATCTCGCCCTCGTGAGCCACGACGACGCGGATGTCTCGCTCGCTCATGACGTCCAGCATGCGGGCCGTGTTGTCCACCGAGCCGGCATCGACCACCACGACCTCGGTGTTCCTCTCACCCTGGTTCTGTACGCTCTCAATCGCGCGCTGCAGGGTCTTCTCGCCGTTGTGAGCGACGACAAGAACCGAGACCGCAGGTGAATGAGGCGAGAAATGCGACATGTGGTGGCGTTAACTCCTTGATAAAACGTCGTATCAAAAAGCCGGCAAAAGAGCCTGTAGAGATTATGCCGCCACCAGAAGGCCAACTGCGGTTCCCATCTGAACCTTGTCGATAACCACATAACCGGTCTCGCTCACGGTGCCGTCCTCGGC
>CAVDXJ010000103.1:0-5973 GCA_963612765.1 Oscillospiraceae bacterium | reverse complement strand
CCGCGAGCGTCTTGGCCGCATCCTCGAGATGAACGCCAACGACCGTGTTGACCGTGAGTCCTGCTCCGCCGGCGACATCGTTGCCTGCGTCGGCATGAAGAACACCACCACCGGCGACACCCTGTGCGACGAGAAGAACCCGATCATCCTCGAGTCCATCCAGTTCGCCGACCCCGTCATCGACGTCGCCGTCGAGCCCAAGACCAAGGCCGAGCAGGACAAGATGTCCGTGGGCCTGGCCAAGCTCGCCGAGGAGGACCCGACCTTCCAGGTGCACACCGACCACGAGACCGGTCAGACCATCATCGCCGGCATGGGCGAGCTGCACCTCGAGATCATCGTCGACCGTCTGCGTCGCGAGTTCAAGGTTGACTGCAACGTGGGTAAGCCCCAGGTCGCCTACCGCGAGACCGCTGGTCACGCCGTTCAGCACGCCGAGGGCAAGTTCGTCCGTCAGTCCGGCGGCCGCGGCCAGTACGGCCACGCCGTCATCGACATCGAGCCCAACGAGGAGGGCAAGGGTTACGAGTTCGAGAACGCCATCGTCGGTGGCGTCATCCCGAAGGAGTACATCCCCTCCATCGACAAGGGCATCCAGGAGGCCCTGGAGACCGGTGTCATCGCTGGCTACCCCGTCGTCGACGTCAAGGTCAAGCTGATCGACGGTTCCTACCACGAGGTCGACTCCTCCGAGGCCGCCTTCAAGATCGCCGGTTCCATGGCTATCAAGGACGCCCTCAAGAAGTCCGATCCCGTCCTCCTCGAGCCGGTCGAGTCCGTTGAGGTCGAGACCCCCGAGCAGTACATGGGCGACGTTATGGGCAACCTCTCTGGTCGCCGCGGCAAGATCGAGGGCATGGAGGATCGCTCCGGCTCCAAGGTCATCCGCGCCAAGGTGCCCCTGGGCGAGATGTTCGGTTACGCTACCGACCTTCGTTCCCAGACTCAGGGTCGTGCGAGCTACACCATGCAGTTCGACTCCTACGAGCCCGTCCCCAAGGCCGTCCGCGACGAGATCGTCGCCAAGAACGGCTCTAACTAAAACGACCCGAGCGATAGCTCATTTACGGAGGTAACACAGTGTCCAGCCAGAAGATCAGGATCCGCCTCAAGGGCTATGACCACGAGGTCGTTGATCAGTCCGCGAAGCTCATCGTCGACACCGCCCAGAAGACCGGTGCCCGCGTGAGCGGCCCTATCCCCCTGCCCACCGAGCGCAACCTTTACTGCGTCATCCGCTCGCCGCACAAGGATAAGGACTCCCGTGACGAGTTCGAGATGCGCACCCACAAGCGCCTCATCGACATTCTCGACCCCTCTTCCAGCACCGTCGACTCGCTGATGCGTCTCGACCTCCCTGCTGGCGTTGACATCGAGATCAAGCTCTAAGGCATAAGCTTTACAGCATGCTCAAGGCCCCTTGGATTTTCCGAGGGGCCTTTTTGCTGTTTGGTGACGGTTGCGGGTAGGGGAGCGCAGGTCTTCTCGCCGCCGTATAAGATGTTGGCGAGAAGACCTTTTGGGCATCGCACCCGCGCGCCCCATCACAAAGGAGCAGCATTGAAGAAGTTCTACCTCGTGCGCCACGGCCAGACCATCTACAACGAGCAGGGCTTTATCCAGGGCCACTGCGACTCGCCCTTGACCGAGCTGGGCCGCCAGCAGGCCTTGGCCGCCGGTGAGTGGCTTGCTGCCCACGACGTGGCTCCTCAGGTCATCGCGTGCTCTCCCTTGGGCCGCGCCTTCACGACCTGCGGCCTTATCACGAGTGTTCTTGCCGAGAAGGGCCTTATCGACGACACGGTCTTCCCGCAGGCCGACGCCCGTCTCATCGAGCGCGCCTACGGCCAGTACGAGCGCTGCGCCAAGGGGGACTTCCCCTTTAACCTGTGGGACCCGGGCGACAACGTCATGCCGTACGGCGGCGAGGGCAACGTCACCATCTGCGAGCGTATGCACGAGGTCGCCCGCGACCTTCTCGCCGCAGAGACGACCCAGACGGCCATTGCCGTGAGCCACGGCTCTGCCTGCCGACAGTTTGTCTACACATCAAACGTTGGCTCAATCGAGCTGCCTCAGCGCCTTCCCAACTGCTGCATCGCAATCTTTGACCACGACCAAGATGCAAGTGAGTTTTTCTTGAACAAGCTCGTGGACCCGCTGTCCTAGGGGGTATGGATACGCCCGGCTAAGGGGATTTTGCAGCCGCAGGTAGATGGCCTAAAAAGTTGTGCGTAGAGATTGTGAAGCCGCTCATACCCGTGTAATATAGACAAGCTGCCTAATTGGGGACTGCTGTGCCTAATGCAGGTAGCAAGTATCGGATGTGGTCCGCTGGGGAAGAGCAAAGGCTCTAAAGGGTCCCATGACCACCGAGGGTAAGGAATGAGCATGGTCAACACCATCCTCGGCCGTAAGCTCGGAATGACGCAGGTTTGGGACGAGAACGACAACGTCGTGCCCGTCACCGTCATTCAGGCTGGCCCCTGCACCGTCTCGCAGGTTAAAACGAAGGCGACCGACGGCTATGAGGCCGTCCAGATCGGCTTTGGCGACATCACCGCCAAGCACGTCAACAAGCCCATGGCGGGTCACTTCGCCAAGGCCGGCGTCGAGCCCATGCGCTTCCTGCGCGAGGTTCGCGTCGAGAACGCCGAGCAGTACAAGACCGGCGACGTCGTGACCGTTGCCGATTTCGCCGACGTCACCACCGTTGACGTCACCGGCACCTCCAAGGGTAAGGGCTTCCAGGGCACCATCAAGCGCTGGAACTTCTCCCGCGGTCCTATGACCCACGGCTGCCGCAACCAGCGCAAGCCTGGTTCCATCGGCCAGTGCGCCTACCCCGCTCGCGTCCGTAAGGGCCTTCACATGTATGGCCACATGGGCAACGAGCGCGTCACCGTGCGCAACCTCAAGCTCGTTCGCATCGACGCCGAGCAGAACCTCATGCTCGTCAAGGGCGCTGTCCCCGGCGGTAAGAACGGCCTCGTCCAGGTCCGCATGGCCTAAGGGCCCCCAGAAACAACTTCTCTTAGGCTAATAAGGAGGACACATGTCCAAGTATGCAATCAAGAACGTCGAGGGGGCTGAGGTCGCGCAGGCCGAGCTTTCCGACGACGTCTTCGGCATCGAGCCGAACATCCCCGTCATCCACCAGGTCGTGAAGGTCTACGAGGCTTGCCAGCGTCAGGGCACCCACTCCACCAAGAACCGTCACAACGTCTCCGGCGGCGGCGCTAAGCCTTACCGTCAGAAGGGCACCGGCCGCGCTCGCCAGGGCTCCACTCGCGCCGGTCAGTGGCGTCACGGCGGCGTCATCTTCGGACCGCTGCCCCACAGCCACGCCCTCAAGATCAACAAGAAGATGGTCAAGCTTGCCATGAGGTCCGTCCTCTCCGGCAAGGTCGCCGACTCCGAGCTCGTCCTCGTTGACAGCCTCGCTTTCGAGACCATCTCCACCAAGTCCGCCGCGGCCGCTCTTAAGGCCCTCGGCATCGAGGACAAGCGCGTCACCGTCGTCGTTGCCGACGACGCTGTGGAGACCTACCTCTCCTTCCGCAACATCGAGAAGGTCACCGTCATCGGCGAGTCCGAGGCCAACACCCGCTTCCTCATCGACAACGGCGCTCTTCTCATGACCGCCGACACCGCCAAGTACTTCGAGGAGGTGCTCGCTTAAATGAACTCCGTCTACAACGTCATCATCCGCCCCATCATCTCCGAGCGTTCTTATGACCTCATGGAGCAGGGCAAGTATACTTTCGAGGTCGCCAAGGAGGCCCCGAAAGAGGAGATCGCGGCCGCTGTCGAGAAGCTCTTCAACGTCCACGTTCTCAAGGTCAACACCATGAACGTCCGTGGCAAGAAGAAGCGCGTCCGCTACCAGCAGGGCATGACCCGCTCCTGGAAGAAGGCCATCGTCACCCTCGCCGAGGGTGAGCAGATCGAGATCTTCGCCACCTCCCAGGCCGCCGAGTAAGGCACTTCGCCCGCGTCCCCCAAAGCGGGGACCGGGCTTTCATGCCGCGCCCAATGGATACGCGCGGTACCGTGGTAATCCGGTGTCACCCACCAATCCCTGAGTGGGTGGCCAACGGAAAAAGAAGGGAAAGCACTAATGGCAGTTAAGCACCTCAAGCCTACGAGCGCAGGCAGGCGTTTCCAGACGATCTCTGACTTCTCCGAGATCACCTGCACCAAGCCCGAGAAGTCTCTTCTCGAGCCCCTGCACAAGAAGGCCGGCCGCAACAACAGCGGTCACATCACCACCCGTCACCAGGGCGGTGGCACCAAGCGTCAGTACCGTCGCATCGACTTCAAGCGTCTGAAGGACGACGTGCCCGCCAAGGTCGCGACCATCGAGTATGACCCCAACCGTTCTGCTCGCATCGCTCTTCTCCACTACGTGGACGGCGCCAAGGCTTACATCCTGGCTCCCGAGGGCCTGCACGTGGGCGACACCGTCATCTCCGGCACCTCCGGCATCGACATCAAGCCCGGCAACGCTATGCCCCTGTCCGAGATCCCCGTTGGTACCCTCGTTCACAACGTCGAGTTCCAGCCTGGCAAGGGCGCCGCTATGGCTCGTTCCGCCGGCACCTCCATCCAGCTCATGGGCAAGGACAACGGCTACGCCATCCTGCGCATGCCCTCCTCCGAGCTTCGCCGCGTCCTTCTCACCTGCCGCGCCACCATCGGTGTCGTGGGCAACGCCGACCACTCCAACATCGTCGTCGGCAAGGCTGGCCGCAAGCGCAAGATGGGCGTCCGTCCGACCGTCCGTGGTACCGTCATGAACCCTGTCGACCACCCGCACGGCGGCGGCGAGGGCAAGAACCACACTTCTGGTCGTCCTTCCGTCACCCCGTGGGGCAAGCCCACGAAGGGCTACAAGACGCGCGACCCCAAGAAGGCAAGCAACCGCCTCATCATCCGTCGCCGCAAGTCCAAGTAGTCTCACGAGTAGTAGGAGATATTAAGAATGAGCAGAAGTCTCAAGAAGGGCCCGTTCGTGGAGACTCGCCTCCTCGCGCGCGTTGCCGCTCAGAACGAGGCAGGCACCAAGGATGTCATCAAGACCTGGTCGCGTTCTTCGACCATCTTCCCCGACATGGTTGGTCACACCATCGCCGTTCACGATGGTCGCAAGCACGTGCCCGTGTACGTTACCGAGTCTATGGTTGGTCACAAGCTGGGCGAGTTCGCTCCCACCCGTACCTTCCGCGGTCACAAGGTTAAGTAGGGGGTACATTAATGGCTAACAACAACGTTGAGGTCAGCGCCACCGCCAAGTACGTGCGCATCGCTCCTCGCAAGGCTCGCGCCGTCGTCTCTTTGGTTCGCAACCTCCCCGTCGCTAAGGCGCTCGAGGTCCTCCAGTTCAGCACCCGTGCTGCTTCCGAGGATGTTTCCAAGGTCCTGCGTTCCGCCGTCGCCAACGCCGTCAACAACAACGGCCTGCGCGCCGACGACCTCGTGGTCAAGACCGCTTACGTCAACGAGGGCCCCACGCTCAAGCGTATCCGTCCTCGTGCTAAGGGCTCCGCTTCCCGCATCAACAAGCGCATGAGCCACATCACCATCGTCGTCGCTCCTCGAAAGGAGGCGTAGGGAAAGCATGGGTCACAAGGTTCAGCCTACCGGCTTCCGTCTCGGCATCACCGAGGAGTGGCGTTCCCGTTGGTACGCCGATAAGAACTACGCCGAGAACCTCGGCAACGATCTTGCTATCCGCAAGTTCCTGGAGAAGCGCCTCGAGAAGGCCGCCCTCTCCCGCGTCGACATCGAGCGCGCCGGCGACAAGGTGAAGGTCACCATCTTCACCGCCCGCCCCGGCATCGTGATCGGCAAGAAGGGCTCCGAGATCGACGGCCTGCGTGCCGACCTCGAGCGCGTTGCCAACGTCGCCAAGGGCCAGATCGCCGTTGACGTCGTCGAGGTCAAGCGCCCCGAGCTCGACGCCAACCTCGT
>CAVDXJ010000102.1:0-5990 GCA_963612765.1 Oscillospiraceae bacterium | reverse complement strand
TGTTATTGCATCGCGTCATGGCTTCTTCACGCGGCCGTATCTCAGCTATGCGCCCGGTGCCAGGCGTTTCGGCAGCTGGTCGAGCAGAACGTGGCCTTGCGGGGCCCTTGGACGAAGTACCTGCCGCAGGGAACGCACAGCTTGTAGGAGCTGCCCGGATGGTCCACGAGCGCGAGAACCGCCCGCGACAGCGTGTCCGATCCGGCAAGCGCCGCCTCGCGCCCGACCTCGCGCGCGGCACGGGGCTTGACGCGGGCGAAGGCCTCCCACGCGACCTCGAGCACCGCGTCGGCGATGTCGGCGGCGACGAACAGCCTCTTCCTCGGGACGTCGCGGCCGAGAATCGCCACCTTGGGCTCATCGTCCTTATCCTCATCGGCGGTGGCTTCCTCGCCGTCGTGTTAAACGCCTGCATTAACCGAGACGCATAGATTAGCTATTAGCCCCATCGCTTCGTCACAACATGACGATAGAGCCACATCGAAAGCAAGGCCCGAAAGGGCGAAGTGTTTTACAACCGCGCGGCGTTTTGTGTGGCGCGACGCGCCCCGCCTGGAACGCGCGGGCGGGGAAAGAGAATCGAGGAAAGGAACACCGCGATCCGGGCACGGAACGAATAGGAGACGGATATGGTTTACTCAAGAGAGGAAATGACCGAGGCCTATCAGATGTACCTGGGGCAGAGGGACCGGTTCGCTTCGGAAGTGGCCCAGCTGGAGGCGAACCTGGAGACGAGCCTGGTCTACCCTGATTGTGTCCGCGCCAAGGGCGAGGCCTCCTCACTAGCCTCTCCGGTGATCCTCATGGCCGCAGAGGGAAACCTCGCCCATCTGGCCACGCTTCTGAACGGCGGAACCGAAGCGGAGGCGCGAGAGGCACAGGACGCCGCCCGAGCGGCCGTCGGCAAGAGATACTCCCTCACGCAGGCGCGCTACGACGCGGTTGAGATAGTCAACGGGGAATGGGGGCCAGCCGAGGAAACGTTAGATGAGCTGAACGAGAAATACGCCGCCCGCAGCATCGATTGGGCGGGCCTGCTCAAGCAGGCCGCTCAGGAGAACGGCCTCACATCCGCGGCGCTGCGAGAACTCGAGGTCCCGATGACCGTCCAGAGGCTCATTGCGGAGGAACCACGCAAAACAGAGCCCGAGCCGCAGGTCCCCAAAAGCCGGCAGGAGGAGCTAATCGAGGAGATGTCCGCGAGGCCCCGCAGCGACCAGGAGGAGCGCTGGAGCAACCGACCGCCGTCGCCGGCCACCATCGGGCTCATCGCCAGGCTCACCAAGGAGGGCAAGATCCCGATCCCCGTGCTCGCCAAGTACAGGGAAAACGAGAACCAGCTGACGGCCCACCGCCTCCTGAACGCCTGCGGCCCGCGCAAGTTCAAGGCGAACCAGCCCGGGAAAACCGAGCGGGCCGTGGAGCAGGAGACGGAGCCCAGGCAAAGGAAGCTCGCGCACTGGCCCAACGTCAACTTCCCGGCCAAGGACGTGACCAAGGTCGAGCCGCTCGTGAACAAGAGGACCGGCGAGGCGATTCTCGACCGCCAGGGGCAGCCCAGGTACGAGGCGACCGTGAGGATCCCCAAGGGCGTGTCCCTGGACGGGGTGGACCTGTCCGGATGGATGTTCAAGCAGGCCATCGGCGCGAAGTCGGCCGAAGCGAAGGCCGAGGGCCGCCCCGTCAACGTCTCGTTCAGGCCCGGCACCAAATTGGGCCTGTTCAAGTACGAGGGCGAGGGGCGCGCAAGGCACCCGGTCGCGAACCCGCCCGCCGTGGACGACGACGACAAGCTCCAGGCCCTCTGCTCGGCCGTGGCGAAGGCCAGGAAGGAGCAGGAAGCCGGCGGCGAGGAGCCGCACGCGCCCGCGCGTCTGGCCAAGCAGATGGCGAGGGTCACGCCGGAGCAGCCCTCCCTGTTCGACGCGCCGGCCGCCCCCTCGCGCGGCGTCGGCGGGGAGGGGCGATAGACCTTGAAGGTGAGGATCGCCTACAAGCCGGGCGCCGACGAGCCGTTCGCCGGTGCCGTGTCCGTCATAGAGGGGACGTCCTTCCCCTCGGGGGGCGCGACCGTAAGGTTCGGGAGAAGCGAGGAGGCCGGGGCCTGGTGCCTAGGAGCCGTCGAGGCGAACGAGGGCGGCTGGCGGCTGAGGCCGCTCGCGCTCGTGCGCGAGGCCGCGGGCGCCGACGAGTACCTGGAATGGGTCGAGTCGCAGATAGCCTCGGTCGAGGTCGAGGGCATCAAGCTCACGACGGCGCACAGGCACGTCAACGCGCCCCGTTCGTTCTCCTGGGAGCAGCTGGGGCTTGTTGACATGGGGAAATGGCCCGCCGACAAGGACAAGCGGCAGGACACGGAAAGCAACGAGAGGGAATAGCGACATGAGCGTGAGCGAGAAAAAGGGCGTTGCCGTCGAGATCCAGCCGGAGCTGTTCGACGAGCCCGTCAAGCTGGAGCTCGTGCGGGAAGCGTACGCAGACGGCAGCCTGGCCGTGCAGGCCTACAAGGCCGAGCCGGACGAGGAATCCCTGTACGGCCCCGACCTTTGGGCCACCGTCACCGTGCGCCTGCCCTTCGGCTCCCCGGACGCGCCGGAGAACGCCGTCTACATCGACCAGAACAACATCAGCAACGAGCTCTTCGAGGCGGTGTCCGAGCTGGGGACCTTCACCGGGGAGGAGGGCTTCTCGGGGTACTGCGCGTACCCCGAGTTCGTCTTCGACAAGGAGGCGCTGGCCGAGATGCGCGACTACGACGAGTTCAGCGACGCGTTCTTTGAGGCGATGGACCAGGACGAGGAGATCGAGGAGGAGGCGCACCCACCGTATCCCATCTCCCGGCAGCGCGCCGACGCAGAAGCGTCTTGCGAACGGGACGAGATCGAGCGGGGCGAGACCGCGATCGCTCCCCCTCCCTTGGAGGAGCAGCGCCGCATGGCCGAGGCCGCAGCTGCCCACAACGAGCCGTAAAAAGTAGGCGGGCGCTTGGGCGCCCGCCTACTCCCTCACGTGTAAGAGGAACTGTTCAAGTTCCTCGTCCGTCATCCGGTCGAAATACAGGACCTCCGCTAGCCGCGCGTATTGCTCCTGCAGGTACTTGAAATCGGGAGACAACGGCAAGGCGCGAAGAAGGGCCTCGGGCAAGAGGCACCGCAATCCCTCGCCGACAAGCTCCCTAGATCGCCATGGCACGCAGCTGAGAAGGCCCTGAGACCTCCAGACCCTAACAGGAATCTCCCTCAATCCAAGGTCTTTGTACCTATAGCCGGCGTGCTCGCCCTCCGTCCCCGGCACCCCGCGGTAATCTTTCCTGCTCACCACAAGGTCCACAGCATATGCGACGGCGTTGTTGTCCAGCCCGAGCAGCTGCAGGGCAGACTCGTGCGCTGCGCATATCCGCGCCCGGGGTATCCCGGTGCAACGGGAAACGTCATCGATCGCCGACCTCGTCATATGACCGCTCATCGCCCGGCTCCCTCCTCTCTATAAGGGATGAAAGGGTATGGACATCAAGATAGTCCTGCGTACGGACGCTCAGCTCTCGCCCCACACTCATCAGGTCGATCGTCATCCTCTTCATCTCAAGAAGTTGGTCCAGGCTCGCCACGGTTATCTTGACGCCGAACACCTCGAGCACCGTTGTCTCCAGGTCGGCCAAGCTGAACCCGTTCAGCGATCTAGCGACGTCGAAGCTCGGCATCTCTATCCCGACCTCATCGACGCTCGGCGCAGAGAACTCGCAGCTCTCGAGCAATTGCTCCTCGGAGAGCTCCGTGAATAAGTCAACGTCGCCCACCATCGCCTTGAGCACCTTCTGCTTGGTCTCGTCGTCACCTGCGAACGATGTCAAATAAGCGTCGAAGAAATCCTCGTTATCGAAATCCTCTCCGAGCATCAGGTCGGCGTCCTTGGTCGCCCTGAACAGCCTGTCCCCCGGTTCCGATACATACGCGTGGAGGAGAACCGCCAGGCCTCCGACCACGCAGTAATCGACGTTGTTCGCATTCATGTACTCGAAAATCGGGAGGTATCGCTGAATCAGCAGGCCCGCCTCCGTTCTCCCGTTAGCCTCAACGCCGGTAGGCTTCCCGCAGTCTCCTCCTCCTGCGCTCAAGCCTGTCTCTCTCCCGCTCGATTGAGAGTCCCCCGAATCGATTGAACCTGCGGTTCCTCGGAGTAGCCCACGAACCCAAGTAATGAGCGACATAGTCGACCCTCGTTCCTCTCATGTTCCTTAACAATCCCCTCAAGAACCAAAGCACGAATCCACCCTCGCTCCCTCTCGCCCGCGGTGCCCTCCTAAAACAATTGTAAGAGACCTTCATCGCTTGGGCGCGATGTGCCCTGAAATACGGAAAAGTGACCAGTACCCCTTGTGTTTACGGCATCTGACCTGGTGCTTGTTTAAGGGGGCTGGTCACTTTTCGGGTTTATGGGCGTCCACGGCCTAGCTCGGACGAGCCTGCCCATCGGCGCGAAGCCACTCGTTGAGGTACTTGAGGGGGAACGGCCGCACCGTGCTCTCCCTCATCTTCACGAACCAGACGTCCAGCAACGGCATGAGAAGGGCCATCCAGGACGCTACCGGGGACCCGTCGAGTGTCCGCACTCTCCTTAAACGGGTGGCCCTTGCCCTCTTGACGTTGGCGTTATGGCAGTCGGCCGCATAGTAGAGGGCGGATGCCCCTCCCGCCTCCTCGGCCCATGCGATGTCGAAGGTGTCCCCGTACAGGGCCATAAGGGTCTCGGTCGACCTCTCAGTCGGGACGTCCTCGCCCGCTGCCGCCGTGCGCAGGTATTCCCTCATCGCGTCGATGTCGGGCATCGTGGTCAGGGGCGTTTCCGTCCCCACCGCGCACCCGAGGGAAGGCGCCACGCAGCACCATGCTCCCTCCCGCTCGGCCTGCAACGCGGAAAGAGCGTCGTTGATGAACGGGTCCTCGCCGCAGTAAAGGTTGTCCACGGCCTCGAATGAAACGGCCCCCTCGGGCGAGACCTTGACCAAACCGTAAGCGTCAGGGCGGCCCCGTTTGTCGGTTTCCGACACGGAAGCGAAAGCGACTGTTTCCTCAGGGCCTCGCCTCGCCCAGTCGTAAAGGCGGATGCCTCCTGCTGCTATGTCGCCTTTGATCCTCAACTCCTTCAGGGACGTCTCGAGCCCGGCCCATGAGGCGATGTTTCCCGGCTCGTGGGGTAGCCCCCTCTTATAGGTTATGGACCCCAGGATCTCCTCGGTAACGTGCTGTGTTGGGAACGGGGCAAGCGTCGCATAAGGGTCGTCTTCCCCTTCGACATCCCCCCGGCGCGGGACGCAGCAGAGGGAGAGCCTCCCCTCCCCTGCGCTTACCGGGATCTTTTTCCTTTCCAGGTAGCCGGAGATGCCCGCCATGAGATCCTCGCAGCCCTCGGCACAGACCAAGCGCAGAGGCAGCTCGTCCTGCCTCCATTCCATGGCCGACCCCGGCTCTGGCACGGCGGCTTCCTTGGCCCTGGCCACGCGGACCGTTGGCCTGTAGGTGGCGATCCTGCCGCTCTCCGGCATCTCCTTGAAGCCGAGCCTCGCATACGGGCAGTGGAAGGCGTGGAACAGCGCCAAGATGTCCATAGCGACGCCCGTCTTCGTGTCTCCCCTGTTCTTCGCGACGTGCGAGTTGTAGTCGACGGTGTTTCTCTGGCCCTTCACGGCCATAAGCTTTCTCTGCAGGTAGAGGTCCCCATCGCCGTCGTCGCCCCTCGCGGCGGAAAGGGCCCTGTTGCCGGGGATCTTGTAGCGCGTCAGCGAGTTAAGCAACTCCAGGCGCTCCTCCCCCTCCTCCTTGCTCTTATATTTCCAGAGGCCGTGCTCCTTGTAGAGCAGTTCCTTTTTCGTGAAGGTCCTCACCGCGAGGGTGAGCTCGCAGCTGTTCCCGATGCACACCTCCATGAAGACGGCCTCGGCCCGCTCGTCCTTGTCCTTCTTGTCGCCGACGTAGCGCGCCTTCCAGGCCTTC
>CAVDXJ010000101.1:0-6015 GCA_963612765.1 Oscillospiraceae bacterium | reverse complement strand
GTGCTACGAGTGCCCGGGCGCCCTTCTCCTCATCCAGGCCCACGAGACCATGGAGCAGATGTGCCTGGACGTCAACACCCAGAAGACCAAGCGCGAGCTGGACGAGCAGTGGGCCGACCTGGTCTACAACGGCCTGTGGTTCTCCCAGGCTAAGCTGGCCATCGACGCCTACAACGACTTCACCTCGAAGTTCGTCACCGGCGACGTGCGCATCAAGCTCTGCAAGGGCGGCCTCTTTATTGACGGCATGCGTTCTCCCTACAGCCTGTACGACTACGGCCTGGCCACCTACGACGAGGGCGACACCTTCGATCACACGGCCTCCCGTGGCTTCATCGACCTGCACGGTCTTGAGTCCCAGACCTGGTCCAAGGTCCAGGGCCCCAAGAGCGGCCTGACCCCGGTCGACTAGGCTTCGAGCTGCTAATCTAGTGTGAGTGAGCGGCGCGTCCGGTGCTGTCCGGGCGCGCCGCGTTTTATATCGATGAAAGGGGAGCTTCATGGCTCTTTGGGGCGGCAGGTTTGAGAAGGGCGTCGACGCCTTTACGCAGGAGTTTGGCGCGTCGCTTGAGGTCGACAAGGCCATGGCGCAGCAGGACATCGCGGGTAGCCGCGCGCACGCCAAGATGCTGGCCGAGCAGGGCATCATCAGCAACGACGACCAGGCCGCCATCGACGCGGGACTGGCAGACATTGCCGGCCAGATCGAGCGCGGCGAGTTTGCCTGGGACGTCAACGACGAGGACATTCACATGGCCGTCGAGGGCGCGCTCACGCGCAACATCGGCACCCCGGGCGCTCGCCTGCACACCGGCCGCTCGCGCAACGATCAGGTAGCAACCGACATTCGCCTGTATGCCAAGGAGCTGTGCCAGCACCTTCTTGAGGGCAACGATGCCCTTCGCCGTACCTTGGTTGACGTAGCCGAGAAGAACTTTGATGTTGTGATGCCCGGCTATACCCACCTGCAGCACGCCCAGCCGGTGCTCTTCTCGCACCACATGCTGGCCTATTTCTGGATGTTCACCCGCGACCACAAGCGCCTGGCCGCTGCCCTAGAGGCCGCTGACGCCAACCCGCTGGGCGCCGCCGCCCTTGCCGGCACCACCTATCCCCTGGACCGCCAGCGCACGACCGAGCTTCTGGGCTTCGACCACGCCATTCCCAACTCGCTGGACGCTGTTTCTGACCGCGACTACCTGCTTGACCTGGAGTATTCCTGCAGCGTGAGCATGATGCATCTCTCGCGCCTGTGCGAAGAGATCGTGCTGTGGAGCTCCACCGAGTTTGGCTTCATCACGCTGTCTGATGCCTACTCCACCGGCTCGTCCATCATGCCGCAGAAGAAGAACCCCGACTTCGCCGAGCTCACCCGCGGCAAGTGCGGCCGTGTCTACGGCGACCTGATGGCCCTTCTCACCACCATGAAGTCGCTGCCGCTGGCCTACAACAAGGACCTGCAGGAGTGCAAGGAGGGCCCAATCGACGCGGCTAAGACCCTCTCGGACTGCATGGAGATTGCCTCGGGCATGCTGGAGACCATGACGGTCAACGCTAACGTCATGCTCGCCCAGGCCAAGACCGGCTTCACCGCCGCCACCGACGTGGCTGATTACCTGGCCAAGAAGGGCATGCCCTTCCGTGAGGCGCACCGCGTGGTGGGCGAGCTGGTGCTTTATTGCGAGAAGAACGGCAAGGGGCTGGAGGATCTCACCGCCGAGGAGTTCCGCGCGGCTAGCGACCTGTTTGAGGACGATATCGCCCAGGACCTGGACCCCGAGGGTATCGCCCGCGCCCGTACCACCTTTGGAGGCACCGGTCACGAGGCCGTGCGCGCGCAGCTTGACCTGGCAAAGGCCGAGCTGGGGCAGTAGCGCCTGCGCCGTCACTAGAATATGTGTCTGTTTGGTCCCCCGGCCTTATGTCGGGGGACCTGCTTTTTTGCGGCTGATCGGGGTGCGGCAAAATCACTATTGTAGAAGGGTAGACGGCGTGCTATATTGATGGGCTTTAAAACCGAGAAGCTGCTGTGGGAGGTCGATCCAAGATGTCTAACGGTGAGAAGGCCCTGCAAAACGACGAGATCGCCGGGGTCGCCGGCGGAGCGCAGGTCCCCGAGGGCTTCAAGCCGTACAACGACAAGTACTTCCCGGTGACCTGCCCTTATTGCCACGGTCACAATATCTTGTGTAGGCGTGGCCTTACCTTTAGCCACGTAATGGATGAGTGGATGTGCAGCGACTGCGGCCGTCACTTTGGGTACTACGACCTGGACGATTACGGCGGCAGCAACGACTGGTAGGAGCGACGCGGGCAAATCAAGTCGCCAAGCGGCACGGCTAAGGAGGCAGCTCTAATGTCAGACGAGAAGAAGGCCCTGCAAAACAATCAGATCGCCCGGGTCACGGGTGGAGGTTGTGCCGATAAGAAATACATCCCCTACGACGATAGGTACTTCCCGGTGAGCTGCCCCTACTGCAAAAGTAGCAGCATCCTGTACTACCAGTGCTTTAAATTCTCGCACGACGCGGATCAGTACTACTGCGACTGCTGCGGCCGTTACTTCACGTACGATGACTTGGACGGCTACGGCGGCAGCAACGACTGGTAGGAGCGACGCGGGCAAATCAAGTCGCCAAGCGGCACGGCTAAGGAGGTAGCTCTAATGTCCGACGAGAAGAAAGCCCTGCAAAACAGCGACATCGCCGAGGTCAACGGCGGCATAACCGATCAGGAGTCGGCGCCGCAATGGGTTCCCTACACCAACAAGAACTACCCAGTGCGCTGCCCCAAGTGCAAAAGCCACAATATCTTGTGGGACGGCGGCTTCCTTTGGTTCGAGGAGACCATCAACTACCTCTGCGACGACTGCATGTACTCGTTTAGCTATAACGACCTTCCCGACCACGGGGCGTCTAACGACTGGTAAGCCTCGGCTCGCCGCCGCTTATCGGCTGCTGCGCAGGTCGCCCGCGCTGATCGTCTGCATCCAGCAGCTGTACAGGTCCGGCGCGTGGCTGTAAATGATGCGCACGATGTCGTGGCCCTGAGTAAAGGCAACCCCGGCCTTAAAGACGCCCACCAGCGTCTGGAACTCCGACAAGGTGGGGCAGGCGTCGGCCAGATCCTTCTCGATCTGGTCGACGTCTTTCACGTCGTCCGGGTTGCTCTGGTCGTCGTTACCCACTTCCTGCTTAAAACAGGCTTCTACCTGCGAGAACTTCTTGTCAAAGCCGTCTTGGCCCGCCTCGGGAAGCCAAAGGTCCTGACCATAGCGAGAAAAGCCCCAGGCGGCCAGCGGGGTGCGCGGCACGATGTCTGCCGGGTTCATGATGTTGAAGATGTTGTTGTACAGGGCGTCTTTGCTGTCGGCGGCCGAGGTGACCTGCGGCACGGCAAAGCCGTAGCCGTAGATCGAGCCGCTGTCGACGTAGGCGTCCTTGTACTCGTCGCCCGCACCGGAAGCCTTCCAATCGGCGCTGTTCTGGTCGAAGTAAGCGCATACCAGGTTTGCCGTGGCCCCGCCGCGCGAGTGCCCGCACACAAAGAGCGACACGTCGTCCCACCCCAGGCCGGGCTCCTGTTCTTGAACGGCGCCCAGGTAGTTGACGATGGCGCTCACCACGTCCATGCTGGTGTCCGAGAAGCCCTCATGGTCGCCCTTGCCCAGGCCGCCGTCGTCAAGGATGCCGCTGGATAGGCTCATGCGCAGGTTAGAGAGCCACTCGGTGCCGTAGCTGCCGCGGATCGCGACCATAAGCAGCAGCTTGGTCTGGCCCGTCTCGTCGCTGGTGATGTGCTTGGAGGCCATGGTGTAGGCCGTGGTGTCGGTGCCGTCCGGCGTGAAGACGTTGGCTATCTCGTCGATAATCTCGCTGCGGTAGCGGTATGACGCGGTGCAGGCCTGCTCAAAGCCTAATTTACCGAGAAGATCCTCCATGTAATCGGGGACGTTGTTGCCCTCCTGGAAGTGACCCGACTCGGCGTTGGCCACGCTGGAAAGGACGCTTGCCGCCTGCGCGAGCTCGTGGTTGTACTGGGTGGGGTCCTGGAAGAACCACTGATCGTCCCAGGTCACCGGGGCGTTGACGGTGTTCTCGCCGCTCACCAGGCTCTGGTAGTTGGCCGTCACCGTGAAGCGCTGGCCGTTGTCCTGCGAGTTGACCACTTGCTCAAGAGGGGTAGGGGTCCCGATCTTGGCGGCTCCCACCTCGGCCAGGTAGATGCGGTGGCGCACCAAGATGGTCACCGAGGTCACTGCCAGCACGACGACGGCCACGACGGCGAGCAGGACTCTTCTTGCGCGATGGGTGCGGTGGTCTTTCTTCACGGTCTTCTCCGTATTTCATTACTCAAATTCGTGCACAGTTGTAGCGGAATGTGCTGATAATAGAGGATTGAGCGCGCGTGCACGCCCCGCAGCGCGCAAGAAGACAGCGCCTTTCACGAGCTATGAATGAGGTTGACGTTTTGGACAGCAATATAGACGGCCTTACCCAAAAGGCTTCCCATGTCTTGGTTCACGAGGACGGCAAGTTTGCCCGCGGCGTGCGCTGGTACGGCCGATGGCTGACCTTTGCCGGTTGGTTCAACCTCATTTTCCTGGGTCTTCTCACGGTTGGCCTGGGCGCCGCGTATTTTATCGACAGCAAATCGTTCATGAACGAGTTTGGCAACGGCAGCCTGGCCACGATCCTCTCGGCCGCGAGCATCGCGCTCTCGCTTGCCGCGGGCGTGATCATGATCATAACGGGCCGCTCACTGCGCAAGAGCTTTGCGCGCAAGGCCGCCAAATGGACGCGCGTCCTTATGTGGTTCCAGGTTCTTGACCTGGCCTTATCGTATATGCTTTCCGGCCCGTCGTTTACCACCGTCATCACTTTGGTCGAGATCATCGTCTTGATCATCTTTAGCGTGGCTTTGGACCCCACCTTGGTGCTTGAGCGCCGAGAAGAGCGCGACGCCGAGCGAGCCGCCGACAAAGACGCCGCCGACCAGGGCATGTTGGGCCGCGACCTTACCGGCAAGGGCTACATGCGCGTCGACTTCTTCAATGTCTTCTGGATATTCTTTGTCTGCAGCATCCTGGGCCTGATCCTGGAGATTATCTGGCACATGGTCGTGGTCGACCCCGGTCGTTACGAGGAGCGCGCGGGCCTGCTCTTTGGGCCCTTCTCGCCCATCTACGGATTTGGCGCCGTGCTGGTCACCCTGGCCCTCAACCGCCTGTACAACAAGAGCCCCGTGATCACCTTTGTGGTGGCGAGCCTGGTTGGCGGCGCCTTTGAGTGGGCCGTGAGCTTCTTCATGGAGACGTCCTTTGGTATCAAGGCCTGGGACTACAGCGACTACAACTTCTTTGGCATCCCCGACCCGGTGGCCGTCTTTTGCGGCGGGCGCACGTCGACGCAGTTCCTGGTCATGTGGGGAATTTTGGGTCTGGTGTGGGTCAAGCTCTTTTTGCCCGTGATGATCAAGGTCATCAACGCCATCCCCTGGCAGCTGCGCTACAACCTCACCACCGTCATGGCCACGCTCATGCTGGTCAACTGCCTTATGACGCTGGGCAGCCTGGATTGCTGGTACGCGCGTGCCTCGGGCCTCACGCCGTCAACGCCGGTCGAGCAGTTCTTTGGCGACTTCTTCCCCGACAGCTTCATGAAGGCGCGCTTCGAGTCCATGAAGATGAACGTCAACGACTCCACCCGCGTCGACACGGCGCACAAGGTCTCCACCCGGTAGAGGGTCTTCTCGCCGCCGCCTGCTGCTGCAATTCTTGGACTTGTCTGATGGTCGAACATCAGACAAGTCCATTTTTTGTGCCCGAATCATCAGATAACGCCTAAATTTGCAGCTGAGAAGGGCTAAAACCATCAGACAAGTCCGGAATTTGCAGCGGGGGAGTGCCGGGGTTTATCGCGGCTGCTAGAATGAGTGGTTGTTGGCTTGACACGATTTTTGGAGGTCACCTGTGATCGATCGCTATACCCGTCCCGAGATGGGCCACATCTTCTC
>CAVDXJ010000100.1:0-6052 GCA_963612765.1 Oscillospiraceae bacterium | reverse complement strand
GGATGACCACGTCCTCGTCGGCGAACTTGTCGAAGCCGGGGCCGGGGTCGATGCAAATGCGGTCGTGGTCGACGCCCGCGCGTATGAGGGTACGGGCCTGGTCGCCCAAAAAGCCCATGACCTGACGCATGATGGGCGCCTCGTCGGGCAGGGTAAAGCGGTGCTGAGAAGAGGCGCTGCGCTGGACGGCGGCAGTGCTGCGGGTGGGGCGGTTCTCATCGAGAAGAACCTGCTTGCGCGGGGCGTGGCTGCCCAGGCCGCCCTGGTCCCAGTGCATGACCACGCAACCGCAGTCGCTCTCGGCGGCGGCCTGGACCATGGCCAGGTCGGTGAAGCCCGTCACGTCGTTGATAATGGAAGCGCCCAGGTTGACGCACATTTTTGCGACCGCGGGGTGGCGCGTGTCCACCGAGACGAGCGCCCCTTCGGCCACCAGCTCACGCACCACGGGCACGATGCGGGCAGCCTCTTCCTTCTCGGAAACCGGACGGTGGCCCGGGCGGGTGGACTCGCCGCCCACGTCGATGATATCGGCGCCTTCGTCCAGCATGGCCAGGCCGCGCTCGACCGCCACCTTGTGGTCGAGGTTGTCGCCGCCGTCCGAGAAGGAATCGGGCGTGACGTTGAGGACACCCATGATGCGGGGGCGCGCGAGCGACAGCTCGAAGTCTCCGCAGCGCCACGACGTGCGTTTATCTCTAAGCATGTGATGTCCTTTCTGGGGCCAACGTTGGTTGAACCATTGTACCCATATGAATTTGGGGCCGCTTTGCCGCCGAGAAAAGCCCGCTAGAAATCAAAGGCCTGGGCAATGTCGCAGGCGCAGAGAAGATCGGCGTGGGCGTCTTGCGGCGTGGGCTGCTTGTTGACGATAACCAGCTTGGAGCCGCCAAAGTAGTTGACGAGACCCGCCGCCGGGTAGACAACCAGGGACGTCCCGCCAATAATGAGCACGTCAGCGGCCTGAATAGCCTCGACCGAGGCCACCAGGGTCTTCTCGTCAAGGCTTTCTCCGTACAAGACGACGTCGGGCTTGATGGGGCCGCCGCACTCTGGGCAACGCGGCTCGCCCTGGGTACCCACAATCCAGCGGGCGTCGTAGGTTGCCCCGCAGCGCCGACAGATGTTGCGGTGAACCGAGCCGTGCAGCTCAAGGACGTTCTTGGACCCAGCCGCCTGGTGCAGGCCGTCGATGTTTTGCGTGATGACGGCGCGGAGCTTGCCCTCGCTCTCCAGCTGGGCCAGCTTGATGTGGGCCTGGTTGGGACGGGCGTCCAGTGCGATCATGCGCGTGCGGTAGAAGTCGTAGAACTCGGCGGTGTGGGTGACATAGAAGTCGTGGCCCAGCATGGTCTCGGGCGAGTACTTGAAGTGCTGGCGATACAGGCCGTCCTCGCTGCGAAAATCAGGGATGCCAGATGCTGTCGACACGCCGGCTCCGCCAAAGAAGACCAGGTTATTGGTGTTGTCGACGATTTCTTTGAGGGCCGCCGCGGCCTCTTTGGGGTCTGTGATGGATGCCATGGCTTCTCGCCTTTCTCGCCACCAAAAAGGGACGATACATTACGGGGTTTGATTTATTCAGTCTAACGCCGCCGAGCGCCAGCGGACTAAAATCCCGGGATGGAAAACCAACGCGTCACAATTGTTTGGAGCCTTAAAACACCATGTCCAACCAGCACGAATCTTGCATCAACGTCCCCAACTGCGCCCTTGCTTTCGAGGGAGGCGGCTACCGCGAGAGCTTTACGGCGGGCATCGCAAACGTGCTTTTGGCGGCCAATCTCAACTTTGGCTACGTGTGCGGGGTCTCGGCCGGGGCCAGCAACACGGTGGACTACACCAGCCGTGACCAGCGGCGCGTTCGCGAGGCCTTTATGACCGACAACGCGGCGAGAAACGCGGTTGGCCTGCGCTCGCTGGCGCACGGCACCGGTTGGTTCAACGCCGACGCGCTGTACGAGGGCGCCGTGCAAACCGGCGCGCTGCCTTTTGACTGGCAAGCGTTTTGCGAGAATCCCGCTGACGTCTGCATCCAGGCGTTTGCTGCCCAGACGGGCGAGAGCGTGCGGTTTAGGAAGAGCGACATGACCTGCGCTGTGCGGCTGATGGACATGGTGCGCGCCAGCTCGACTTTGCCCGGCGCCATGATTCCTCAGCCGGTGGACGGTACCGTTTACTACGACGGAGGCCTGGGCGTTGGCGCGGGCTTGCCGGTTTGCCTGGCGCAAGACGACGGCTACCAGCGGGTTTTCTTTCTTTCCACACGCGAGAAGGGCTATCGCAAGCACCGACCCGGCCCGGCTCAGCTGCGCATGTACAAGCGCCTTGCGGGCAAGTACGACCCCATGTACGAGGCGCTGGCCACGCGTTGGGTGCGCTACAACGCCGAGCTTGACCGCATTGAAGCGCAGGCCGAAGCCGGGCAGGTCTATGTGGTCTACCCAAACAAGATGCCGGTTTCCAGCGGGACGACCAACGCCGCGCTGCTGAGGTCCACCTACGAGGCCGGGCGCATGCAGGCCGTGCGCGACATGCCAGCGTGGCTTGAGTGGCTGTACGGCTCGACGGACGCCGCGCCCGAGCTGCCCGCCGGCTGGGACGGGTACGTCACAATCGGGTAGCCGCACCGGGCGCGCCGGCCCGGTGGGTGATCTTCTCGCCAGCGGCCGGGCGGGCTTCTCGCTACACTTTGCTAGGAACATCACCTTACGCGAGGAGAAGACATGACAAATACCACCCGTGAGCTGCGGCTCGTTTCCTGGAACGTCAACGGCCTGCGCGCCGTGACCAAGAAGGACCCCAGCTTCCAAGAGATCTTCTCCGCGCTGGATGCAGACGTCTTTGCGCTGCAAGAGACCAAGCTGCAGGAAGGCCAGCTGGCGCTGGACCTGCCCGGATACCATCAAACTTGGAACTATGCCGAGCGCAAGGGCTACTCGGGCACGGCGGTTTTTAGCAAAGAGGAACCCCTGCAGGTCATCCGCCAGATTGGCTGCCCGGTGGCCGACGACGAGGGCCGCGTCTGCGCGCTGGAGTTTCCCACGTACTGGTTCGTCAACGTCTACACGCCCAACGCCAAGGATGGCCTGGCGCGCATCGACGAGCGCATGGTGTGGGACAGGCGCTACCGCGAGTTTTTGTGCGAGTTGGCTGCTGAGAAACCCGTCGTGACCTGCGGCGACTTCAACGTTGCACACAACGAGATCGACCTCAAGAACCCCAAGTCAAACCGCGGCAACGCCGGCTTCTCGGACGAGGAGCGCGACGACTTCACGCAGCTGTTGGACGCCGGCTTTACCGACACCTTCCGCGCCCGCTTTCCCGAACTCGAGGGCGCCTACAGCTGGTGGAGCTACCGCTTTAAAGCACGCGAGAAGAACGCCGGCTGGCGCATCGACTACTTTTTGGTGAGCGACGCGATTGCCGACCGCGTGACCGGCGCGGCCATCCTAAACGAGATCTACGGCAGCGACCACTGCCCCGTCGAGCTGACCATCGAGCTGTAACGCGCTGTGGCCGCGCCGACACCGCAACGCCGGCGCGGCCACAACACCAGCCGCTACTCGACCTTCTCGCCCGCCATATAAGTGGCCTCGAGGTTAAGCTCGGCGTCCAGAACCACAAAGTCGGCGGCGCGTCCCGGCTTGATAAAGCCGCAGCGGCCGTCGATCCTCGCTGAGCGCGCGGGCACCTCGGTGGCCATACGCAGTGCCTGCTCGGCCGTGACGATGTTCCAGTCATAGACGTTTTTGACCACCTGGGCCAGCGTGGCGATGGACCCGGCCAAGGCGCTGCCGTCGGCAAGGTAACACGCGTCGTTGCGCATGACCACGGGCAGGCCGCCGCTCATATACTCGCCCTCGGGCATGCCGCCGCAGCCCAGGCAGTCGGTAATCAGCACCACATGGTCCCAACCCTTTGCGCGCACCAGGGCCTTTATAGCGCCGGGCACCACGTGGTGGCCGTCGCAGATAAGCTCGGCATAGGTATCCTGCGTGTCCATGGCGCACCCCACGATGCCGGGCTCGCGGTGGTGCAGGCCGCGCATGCCGTTGTAGGTGTGGACAAAGCAGGTGAGGCCCGCGTCGACCGCAGTCATAGCCTGGTCATACGTTGCATCGGAGTGGCCCAGGCACGTAACGACGCCCTGACGGGCAAGCTCGACCACGTACTCGACCGAGCCGTCGCGCTCGGCTGCCAGGGCGCTCTTAACAATGCGCCCGCCGGCCTTCTCCTGCCAGCCGTTGAACGCCTCGACCGAAGGGTCGATGAGATAGGCCGGGTTCTGAGCGCCCACGTGCTTTGCGGTAAAGAACGGCCCCTCCAGGTAGATACCCTGGATATGCGCGCCCACAAACTCGGGGCCGCGCTCCTCGTCGGCCGCCGCGATGGCCTCGCAAGCCGCGCCGATGTTCTCGACGCTTTCTGTGAAGGTGGTGGGAAGCCAGCTTGTGGTGCCGCGGCGGGCCAGCTCGGCGCTGGAGATATTGATGCCCTCGGGGTCGCAGTCCGTGGTGGCGTGGTTATAGAAGCCGTGGATGTGCGTGTCCACAAAACCGGGGGCCACCCATTTGCTCTCCAGCTCAACGACCTGGGCGCCCTCGGGCGCCGTGGCCGTCCACGCGCCAAAGGAGCCGTCAACAATCGGCAGGTAGCCTCCCTGCTTTACCGCCCCGGGAAGCAGGTACTTCTCCGCATGCAATACATAGCCGCTCATACTATAGATGCCTTCCTTTGCCGCCTTGCTATTCCTGCGATCCCGGATCGATTGGCCGGGCCGTCCAAACGCTGGCCAAGCCGCCTGCGGTGCCTAATAGCGCACGTGGCAGATCTTGTACTCAAACATATCGGCGCGAGCGACGCTTCGCGTGTACTCGATGACGATGTTCTTGTCGTTGGTGGTGGTTCTCACCAGGTGAAGCACCGGGGAGCCCTCGGGCACGCCCAAAAGGCCGGCCTCGTCGCCGCGGGCCGTGCGGGCGCACAGGGACTCCTCGGCCAGGTTTATCTTTTGGCCGTACTCGTTTTCGAGCGTGTCGTACAAAGGCCGGTTGACCAGGGCTTCCTCGGTAAGACCGGGAAAGATGTCGGTGGGCAAATAAGTGCGCTCGATCATCAGGGGCACGTCATCTGCCAGGCGAATCCTGCGCGCGCGGTAGATCTTCTCGCCAACAGGAATGCCCATGCTCACCGCAACGGGCTTGCTTGCCTCGCGGATATCGAACTCGAGGACCTGGTTAGAGGGCACGCGGCCCAGACTCTTCATTTGGCGAGTAAAGCTGTAGGTGCCCATAAGGTCGGCGCGCTGCGGCGTAAGATGGGTCACGTAGGTGCCCTTGCCATGTCTGCGCGCGACCATGCCGCGCTCCTCAAGCTCGCTCATGGCAAGACGGACGGTGGTGCGAGAAAGGCCGTACAACTCGCAAAGGTCGCGCTCCGAGGGCAAGAGGTCGCCCGGCTCCATCTCGTTCTCGATCTTCTCGCTTAAGGTGTCGACCAGCTGGTCATAGAGCGGTTGTTTGCGAGAAACGCTTCCCACGACCTCACCCCTAACGGCGTCTGTGTATAGGCAGGGCGCGCCCCGAGAGCTGCACGCGTCAAAGACTCATATCCTCAAATATAACATGTGGTACGTACCATTGTGCCCAAATATCACAGGGGGCAACCAAACAGGTGGTCACTTAATAAACTTACTGAAAACGTGCAGAGGTTCCTTAGGTGGTATTAAAAGAAAAGACCACGTAGACGAGGTGGTTACAACGCTCAAATACCACACGTGTACATAGAGAACGAAATCAACCGTTCACCAAATTCAAACACCGTTGAACGGTATTTGAATTGTATCTGTCAAGAAATCTTGTAAGACTTATGGAGAAGGTCTTTGCGCGCCTTCACATTTCTGAAACGGGACGGGAGCCAGCCCATCCCAAAATCGCGCAGTGAAGGAAGGGGCCTGCGGGCCCCCAAACTATAGAAAGGATGGAGGACTCATTATGATGAAGTATCTCCAGAAGCTCGGCAAAGCGCTGATGCTTCCCGTCGCGGCACT
>CAVDXJ010000099.1:0-6075 GCA_963612765.1 Oscillospiraceae bacterium | reverse complement strand
GGAATACACTGCATTTGAGCTGCGGCGGAAAACAATTCCACGTCAATGCGAGACGGGCAAAGAGGGGTCGTTGCATCACTTGCGAAAGGGGCGCCATGGACATCAGCAGGTTCGGCGAGTTTGTCATCTTGGCGCAGTCACGCACGTTCCTCGACGCATCCGAGCTGCTCTTCATGTCGCAGTCCACGCTCTCCAAGCACATTGCGGGCATGGAGCGCGAGCTGGGCTGCACGCTCATCGACCGCAGGCAGCGAAACGTCACGCTTACCGCACATGGGACGGCCCTGCTCCCCTACGCCCAAAAGATCGCAACGCTGCAACACCGCTATATCGCGGCACTGCAAAGCGACATCGACGAGCCGCTCGAGCGCATCACGGTCGGGTCTATTCCTATCATGGCGCCCTACGGAATCACCGACGCCGTCGTCGATTTCCAACAGGCAAATCCGTCCTACTCTATCGAATTGATCGAGGGAGAAGGCGACGAGCTCAAGAAGATGCTCCTACGCGAGGAGATTGACCTCGCCTTTATCAGGGACGACAGCGCTTCCGAGCCCGAGTTCAAGAAAGTTCCCTTCGCGACGGATCGTCTCGTGGCCGTGCTCCCGCCCGACCATCCGCTCGCGATGTGCGGCAGCATTGGCATTGATGACCTCATCGACGAGAACTTCCTCATGCTTCCGCAGGGATCGTTCGTGAGCAGGCTCGTCCTCTCGCTCTGCAGCGCCGCCGGCTTCTCGCCCCGCGTCACCTTTACCGGCAAGCGCGCCGAGAACATCATCTCGCTCGTCGCGCGAGGCGCGGGCATATCACTGCTTATGCGCAAGCCATCCGAATCGCTCGCGGAAGACAAGGTGGTTCTCGTCGATATCGAACCGTCGGCGACAAGCGAGGTCAAGCTCTACCTCAAGCGCAATAGGACGCAACCAAAAGCGGTGATCTCGTTCATCGGGTATCTCCCCTATCGCGAGCTCCTGCAATCCGCGCGCTAACGCAGACGCTCGACGACGCGAAATCGGCCCCGAACGGGATACCCGTCCGGGGCCGAAGCGGCTCAAAGCTCAGGTGCACATCGCGCGTGCCTAGTCCACCGTGATGTTGAGGCTCGGGCCACCCTCGTCCTTCTTGGTGCCGATGATCAGCGCGGCGATAAGCGCCAGGACGAAGGCGATCACACCGGACGCAACAAGGCCGATAAAGCCCGCATCGATACCCGCGGGGTTGATGAAGCTGGGGAAGCCAAGCGGACCCGAGGCGCCGAAGGAATAGAGCTTGGCACCCATAAAGCCGGCGACGGCGCCGCCCACACCGGCGGAGAGGAAGGTCGCCCACATGAGGCGCTTACGCGGCAGCAGGATGGCGTAGAGCGCGGGCTCATTGACGCCGAAGATCGAAGAAACAAGGGCCGGAATGTTAACGACGGCGTTGTCCTCGGAGTTCTTGGTGCGGATGATCACGCCGAGCACGGCGCCGGCGATAGCGCAGCCGCCAGCATAGACGAGCGGGTTGATGAAGTCGTAGCCATAGGTGGAAACGTTGAGGAACCACAGGGGGATGATGCCCCAGTGCAGGCCGAACATAACGAGCAGGCTCCAGAAAGTACCGATAACGAGGCCGGCAAGCGCAGGCTGGATGTTGATGAGCGCGAGGATGAGCTGGGCCACGATATTGGAGAGGATCGTCATGACGGGACCGACGATGACAAGGCCCAGGATGCCGCAGATAAACAGGGTGAGGATGTTGGAGAGGAAGGAGCTCACCAGCGCGGGCAGCGCATTGGAAAGGGCCTTATGGACCTTAGAGGCAATCCACACGATAAAAATCGCAGGCAGGATGGTTGAGCTGTAATCCTTGATGATCAGCGGAATGCCGAAGATATCGCCGTAGACGCTCGACTCAAAGATGGTGCCCGCTCCGATGGTGTAGAGGGCATCGCCGCCCGTGAGGGCCACGAGCGTGGGGTACACCAGCACGCCGCCCAAAGCCATGCCCATGACGGGCTTGAGGCCGAACTTCTTGGCCGAGGTCCAGCCAATGATCAGCGGGAAGTAGTAGAACACGGAGTCGCCGATGGCCGAGAGGGCCACGTAAGTGCTGCTGTCGGCACTGAGCCAGCCCGCGACCTTGCAGAGGGCGAGCATCGACTTGATGAAGCCGCCCGCCATGAGCACGCCGAGGATCGGCTGCAGGATCTCGGAAATGACGGCGAGAAGGCGCGTGAACGGGTCGCCCTTCTTGGCGAGGTCGCCCTCGTCGATCTCGAGCGCGGGCTGCGCGTCGAAGCCCCCGACCTGGACGAGGTCGTTGTAGACGGCCTCGACCGTGGCGCCGATCACGACCTGGTACTGGCCGCCGGCCTGGATAACGTCGACGACGCCTTTCATGGCCTTGAGCTCATCGGTCTTGGCGAGCCCCTCGTCCTTGAGGTGGAAGCGCAGGCGCGTGATGCAGTGGCTCACGTCGCGAACGTTGTCTCGACCACCGATCTTTGCGATGATGTCTTCGCAAAGCTGCTGGTATTTCATGGGATTCCTCCTTTTTTGAAATAGGATTCCGCTACGCCTTCGGTCCCCGTAGTCGACATCGGGAGAACAAGGCCGGAAATCCCGCTTGCTCCACGGGCGCATAGGCTCCCGGGATGGGGATAGGCAATCAGCGCGCCGTGGCCTCGCTTCGTTAGAGCAAGGCGTTCGCGGCCGCGCGAAGAAACGCAGGTTAAGCGCGCATGTCTGCCGCACCCAGAAGGCGCGAGGCCTGACAGAACTTGTCGCAAAGACGCTCGGGCTCGCCCTTGGGGATCTGCGTGCGCTCGGTCTCGAACGAGAGGCCGTATTCGCGCGCCGGCAAGAAATACTCGAAGTAGCCATTGGTGTAGCCGCACACAATGCCCTCGACCGGGCACTCGCGCTTCATGCGGATGCCGAGGTCGCTGCCCAGCTCGCTGGGGAACACGAAGAGATGCATACCACCCAGGCTGATAACCGCGCACTTGAGCGTGAGCGAGAAGCCATCGTGGGCGACGGTGTGATAGAAGGTCTGGGGCTCAACGCGATCGAGCATGACCTCGTGGTCGAGCTCGATTTTCGAGATGACCTCGGCGAGGCCGGTGGACACGCGCTCGACCTCGGCAATACCGCGCCCCTGACGGAAGTTGCGGTCGCTGCAGTCGCCCGCGGCACCCACGACCATGGCCGGGTAGTACCCCAGGCTCGCCGCGAGCTTTTTACCCGTGAGGCCGGCGAGCTCACTCGTGAGCTCGGTGCAGTCCGGACCGACGCAGGCGGAGTGCACGGCCCAGTTAACGAAGCCGGCGAAGGGCTTGCCCGCCTCATCAAAGAACGACACGACGATCACCTCGTTGTCGGCGAGCTCGCCGGGGATGATGCGGTTGTCGTAAAAACCGGTGATTACCTGCTTGCCCATGCGGCACGTAGCGGGCTGCGCGTTTGCGCGGCATTCCTCAAAGCAGGCACAAATGGTATCGAGGAGCCAACGATAGTAGGCCTCATCAAATTTTCCCGTCCACCAGCTGCGGTGATAGGCGACGATTGAGGTGTGGTCGTGCGTGGCCGAGAGCAGCACGCAGTCGCGATCGATACCGTAACGCCCCGCAAGAAGCGTCTTGACCTCCTCGGCCATGCTCTCTTCGAACTCGAGCACATCCGCGTTGAAAAGAAACACCTCGCGTCCATCCTGCTCGAAGAGAATCGCGTTGGCGTACACGTCGTCGTGGATGGCCGTCGCGGGCTCCAGGCGATTGGCGAGATTGCGATATCCGATAAGGTACACATCGCCCTGCGGGGTAATCTTGCGGCGCGCATGCCCGATATTCATGGGGCGGCTCCTTCCATACTAGGCCGCGTTGAAAGCGGCAATAATGCTTGTGAGCAGGCGCTCGTAGGCACCAACGGCAAAGCCTGAATTCATGGCCTCATACGTTATTTTTTGATAAGCGTCGGGCGCGGGCAGGTACTTTTGCCCACCGTTGACGAGCGTGGCGAAGAGAGCGCGCTCTGGCTTTGCAGCACGCACCGCGCTACCGAAGGCACTCGCCACCTCGGGCTGGATGCCAACGAGGGTCATCTCACCCAAGCGGAGCAGGTATATCGAGGTAGACACCAGGCCGGCCGAAACGAACTCATAGCAACGGCGGGGCGCAAGCGAATGGAAGTCCGCCCGCTCCTGGGCCGGCAGCTCAACGTCGAGGACGCGGGCAAAGACCTGCCCGCCCTCGACCGGAGCACACGTGTCCACGGCCTTGGCCAGGGCTTCGGCCAAAGCACGCCCCTGCTTGTGGAGCATGCGGTAGGCGAGCTCATGGGCATCGACCGTACTCGACAAGCCGTCGGCCGCAAAGTCTATCCTGACGGCCTTCTCGCTCGGCGCCTGGTCTCCGGCGGCCCCGGGGAGCAACAGCGCCACGCAGCCGCGTTCCCGCTCGAACGCCTGGGCGGCAAAACCGAACAAGTCGCCACTCACCACGCGCTTCCCATCGGAGCCGCGCGATTTATCGAGCACCGAGGACTGTACGTCAGCCGTAGCAAGAACGGCGACCGTCTCTCCCCGGGCATCTTTAAGAACGACAACGGGCATCGCATGGTCCGCGTACCCCTGCGGATTCGTCCCGATCCACCAGCCTGCCGGCGTCTCGACGTCGCGGTTGACGTTCACGGGGCAAAACCCTTCGCCCGCAGAAATCCGGACCGGACGACGCGCATCCGCCGCCTGCCCGAGCGCGGCACGAGCGGCGTCCAACAAGGCGGAGCGATAGCGCTCGTTGCGTCCGCGCTCAACATCGTCGGCCAGATGATCCGGAGTGCGCACATGCGGCGCCGAGAACGTGTGCGTCGGCACCACCCACGCATACGGGCCGTCGCAACCAGTCGAGCCCTTCACTTCCTCGCGCAACCGCAAGAGCAGATCGGGCGCGATCGAGGTGACCTCGAGAGAGAGGATGCAGGCACGTCTACCCTCGCCCTCAATAAGCAGCGCACGAGCATACAACTCGTGACGTTGGGCGTCGAACCCGTCGTGCGGCAGCACCCCCGAAAGGCTTATCTCGGCCTTGCCGGCTCCCGCCAACATCGCGAATTCGCCCATGTCATCCACCTCCCTCTCGCCGATCCATCGTTACGCAATTCCATAGAGCTTCTGTGCCGTACCCCCCAACATAAGTGCTTTATCCTCATCGCTTAGGCTGGCGGAGCGCACACATGCGACTCCCTCGGTAAGCCACTCCCGCTTAACGGGATAGCTCGTGCCGAACACGATATGATCCGCGCCGAGCACCTTCGCCGCGCAGGTGAGAAGCGTCTCGCCCCACGGCTGAGCATGCGACATGTCAAAGAAGATGTTGTTCGACAGGCGCTTCGAGACGGTCTCGGTATCGACCTGAAAACGACCGGAGGCATCTGCGCGCTTGGGCCCGTGAGGCAGAAGCATCTCCTTGAAGGCAAAGTAGGCGCCTCCGAGCATGGAGTGAACCATGCGAACGTTCGGGTAGCGCTCGAAGAAATCGCCGAAGATCTCGCGTCCGATGGCCGTCGTCTGGTCGACGCAGCGCCCGTAAGAGCGGCGCAGGTTGTCGTAGGCAAGAAGCGAGGCGTTCTCGACGGGCACCGGCACATGATGGACGTACGCAGTGACGCCGCGCTCGTTCAAATGCTCGAAGAAGCTGGCGAATACGGGGTCGTCGAGGTAACGCTTTCCGTAGTGGGCGCAGAGCTGCACACCGGCAAAACCCTCGTCAAGCCTGCGGTCGAGCTCCGCGAGATTCTCCGCCGTACCAAAGGGTGGAACCGCGACGAGCGGAATCAGGCGTCCGTTCGATGCCTCGGCGTCGGCCGCCATGCCGTCGTTGAAGCGGCGACACATGGCGAGTGACATCCACTCGTGACATCCGGGAAGCTTGAGGATCGCCTTGTCGACCCCCGCCTCATCCATGTCGGCCAGGCGCTTCTCGAGCAGGTAGTCGCCCTCGATGTAGTTGAGGCCAGGCGCCCCGGACGGCTTCTCGATCACGATTTGGCGCTTGCCGGCGGGGTTCACCGTCACGTAGCCTTCCGTGTCGTAGGC